>JAIRTZ010000048.1 GCA_031254685.1 Methanomassiliicoccaceae archaeon | reverse complement strand
GGGGCTCGGACCGAGGCTCACGCCTTATCATTTTAACATGGAGGCCGCGCACAGCACGGCGAGGCCGGGGGATTCGCTGAGCATATGCGGCATCGGCGCCGATATCACGGGTTCCAGGCACAGCGACAGGACGGCGGTCGGATTCAAATTCCATACGCCCGACGGCATCATCTCGTATGTGTGCGACACCGACCGCAGCGACCGCGTCGTCAAAGCGTACGAGGGATCGCGGATACTGATACTTCCTGTGACCAGACCTACGAAGGCGCGCATAAGATGCCACCTCTGCACGGAGGACGCGGTGAGCTTCGCCGAAACGATACGCCCGGAATTGATACTGTTCGCGCACATGGGCGTGCGCATGATACAGGACGGACCGGAGAAGGAGGCCGCGTACGTCGAATCGAGAACGGGGATAAGGACGGTGGCCGCGAAGGACCTGATGAATGTCCGCATATCCGAAAATATCGATATATCGATGACCGAAACCCTGTCCCGCATGGACAAATAATAAATCTAAAAATGTTCTAACCCGCCTCAATGAGCCTTGAGGAGACGGTACTTAAAAAGATCAGGCCTTCGAAGAAGGAGACGAAGACCATAATGGATTCCGTCGTGCGCCTGAAGGGGATCGTCGGAGATTTTCTCAGACCGTACGCTTACGACGTGAGCGTCGTTCTTGTGGGTTCCGTGGCAAAGGGCACGTTCCTTTCCAAGCCGGACCTCGACGTGTTCATGATGTTCCCCGAATCCGTACCTGAGGACGAGATGGTGCGCATCGCGCTCGCGGCCGGGGACGAGGTGCTTCGGGGCGAGCGCATGTACGCGGAGCACCCGTACACAAGGGGGACATTCGACGGACTGACCGTCGATCTTGTCCCCTGTTATGCGATCAAGGATACAACGAAGCTCATGAGCGCCGTCGACAGGACGCCGTTCCACACCGAGTACGTGATATCGCATACCGACGAGACGCTGAGGGATGAGATCCGTCTGCTGAAGGTGTTCATGAAGGGCATCGGGACATACGGCGCCGAGCCGAACACCCGCGGGTTCTCGGGATATCTGTGCGAATCGCTGGCGATACACTACGGCGGATTCCTCAACACCGTGAGAGCGGCGGCCGACTGGAAGGAAGGCGTGACCATCGCGCTGGAGAAACGCGGTCCGGCGATGCTCGGCCCGATGATACTTTACGATCCGGTGGACGCGAAGAGGAACGTCGCGTCCGCTGTGCACATCGACACGTTCGCGACGTTCGTGGCCGCGTGCAAGCGTTATCTTGAGGAGCCCAGCGACAAATTCTTCTTCCCCGCCGAGCGCCCTGCGCTGAGCGAGGGCACGCTGAGCGATCTTTCCGAGATGCACGGCTCCCGTCTGATCACGGTGATCTTCGACAGGCCGGACGTGAACCGTGATAACCTGTACTCGCAGATATGGAAGACGCGCTACGCCATATCCCGAAAGCTCGATTCGTATGACTTCACCGTGCTGAGGGCCGTTCACGACATGACGAGGACGAAGATAGTCATCGTCTATGAATTGGAACGCGATATGCTGTCGAAGACGTTCAAGCACATCGGCCCGCCCGTATGGGTGCGCGCCGCGTCGTCGTTCCTGAGCAAATGGAAGGACAATGAGTACGGAGGCCCGTTCATCGACGAGGGGCAGTGGAACGTCGTTACGGAGCGGAGGCACAGGTCCGTGCTGGATATGCTTGCGGACGAGGTCGCCGTCGCGGGGATCGGACGGGACATAATACCGGAGATGTTACTGATACTGGACCACGACGAGACGCTGCTGTCCGTGAACAAGGATCTTCTGACCGAATTGCTTGACCCGAAACAGCCTTGGGACGTGTGACGTCAGAACGGCGGGTTCAGCATAATTATCCAAACGCCCAGCGAGAGCAGCAGGAATATCACGTAATTGCCGATCAGCATCTTCTGATCCATCAGGTCGACGCGGAATCTTAACGCCGTCATAAGGTGCTTGAACAGGAATATTGTCAGGAACATGAGAATTATGCCGATGAACCAAAGGTCATTGGAGGCCTTTTGGATCAGCGAGGCGATTATCCCGACGACGATCGCGAGCAGCGCAACGACCATGAGCACCTTCGTTCCGTAAAGGTCCTTCAGCAGGAATTCCCTCTCATCGAACTCAGGAGGTTCGAATTCGTACGTATCCTCGGGTTCGGCCTCCTCACGTCTCCTTTTCTTCGCCATTGAGGGGTGATTGTGGAACACATATAAAACCTTTCAACGAAGAGATTCCGCATTGTCAAAGTAAGAAACCCGCGGGCGTCCGGACCGGAAGACGGGACGGAACAACGGCTGCGGCCTTACGTATACGCGCACGCCTGCGAGGTACTTTCGGTATTTCGGCCACTTTCGGTCACCTCTCCCAGTTTTGGTTATATAGTCATTCCGATGTGTAAGAGCCGGTGAAAAAAATGGCAGCAAAAGGTCTGGAGGACATACCAGGAGTAGGACCGGCAATATCAGAGAAACTCCGCGAAGCAGGATTTAAAGACGTTTTGGCCGTTGCAGTAGCATCACCGAAGGTACTCGCAGAGTCATGCGAGATCGGCGAAAAGAGGGCAATGGACATTATCGAAGGTGCGAAGATATGCGCTGATATAGGCGGGTTCGAGACCGGGGAAGATATTTTAGAGAGAAGAAAAGCGGTGAAGAAGCTGACCACCGGATCGAAGGCATTCGACGAGCTGATGGGCGGCGGTCTCGAGACGCAGTCGATCGTTGAGATGTTCGGGGAGTTCGGGAGCTGCAAGACGCAGGTGTGCTTCCAATTGGCGGTGAACGCCACGCTCCCCGAGGAGGACGGAGGGTTCGATTCGGATGTGATAATAATCGACAGCGAGAACACGTTCCGCCCCGAGCGCATAATACAGATGGCGACGCACCTCGGCGTGGACCCGGAGGCGACATTGAAGAGGATACACGTCGCCAGGGCGTTCAACTCGCAGCATCAGATGCTCCTCGTCGAAAAGGCATTGGAGCTTGCGCAGGAAAGGAAGGTCAAGCTGATGATCGTTGATTCGTTGACATCGCATTTCAGGGCCGAGTACGTAGGGCGCGGGGCGCTGGCCGAGAGGCAGCAGACGCTGAACCGCCACATGCACGACCTGCTCAACTTCGCGACGGTGAACAACGCGATAATCGCGTGCACCAACCAGGTCGCCGCGAAACCGGACGCGTTCTTCGGAGACCCGACGAGACCGATAGGCGGCCACATCGTCGGCCACACGGCGACGTTCAGGCTGTACCTTCGCAAGGGCAAGGCGGGCAAGCGCATCGCGAGACTGATCGACTCACCGAACCTTCCCGAAGGCGAGGCGGTATTCATGGTATCGGAGAACGGCATCACGGACTGATGCCAAACATTTTTCTTTTTCCTTTTCGGACGGCGAAAATGAGATTATGACCGAAGCCGAAAATCCTAACTTCAGCCGTCGGGGACCGACGCGATCCATCAACACAGTTTTTAATGCGTAGCATCTTGCGGTAGCGTGAACAAATATCTCCGGCTGTTCAGATTGTGGAACGGGTCGATGGGCATCCTCGGCGTCCTTGCCGGGGCGCTCATCGCGGCCGGCCTGGACATGACCGAGTATTGGGAGAACATCATCGTGGCGTCATTCGTCGTCGTCTGGTTCATCGCCGGCGGCAACGCATTGAACGATTACATAGACCGCGACATCGACGTGGTATCGCATCCCGAACGTCCGATACCCGCGGGGCAGATCACTCCGAAGCAGGCGCTGTACGCGAGCGCGTTCGCCTTTATCGTTTCGATAGCGGCGTCGCTCCTGCTGCGCGAGCTGGTATCGGTATTCGCTGTCATCCTCGCCTGCGCCCTGATGCTCTCCTACGAGCTGTTCCTGAAGAAAAGGGGATTCGTCGGTAATGTCACGATCGCTGTGCTCACCGGTATGTTATTCCTGCTCGGGGGCGCCGTCGTCAGCAACATCGAAGCGGTGGCGATCGCCGCCGCAATGGCGATGCTCGTGAGCGTGGGACGCGAGATAGCGAAGGACATCGAAGATATGGGCGGGGACAAGGGAAGACGCACGCTGCCGATGAGCGTCGGCGTCAGGAACGCGTGCATCATAGCGTCGGTGTTCCTTATCGCCGGTCCGATACTGAGCATATGGCCCATACTGGCCGATACATTCGGTCCGCTGTATTACATAATATTCGCGGCGGATGCGATATTTATTTATGCCTCGTTCCTGATATTCACGAACGCGCGCAAAGCACAGAAACTGTGCAAGTATGCGATGCTCATCGCGCTTGCGGCGTTCATACTCGGGGCTGTTTACCAATGAATGTGAAAAAGTATCTGCTCGAAAGGATAGCGAAGGGAACGATACATTTCACACTGTTGGACCCGGACAAGCAGGATGTCGCGCAGGCCGGCAGGATCGCCCGCAGGGCGGAGGAGGCCGGCACGGACGCGATAATGATCGGCGGCTCCACCGACGTGACGCAGAAGAACCTTGACGAGACCGCAAAGGCCATCAAGAATGCATGCAAACTTCCCACCATCTATTTTCCGTCGGGCGCGGACGCGATATCCGGCAACTGCGATTCGATATTCTTCATGAGCATGGTCAACAGCACCGACACCGGATGGATAATCGGCGAACAGGTGAAAGGCAGCCTCATCGTAAAAAAACTGAACCTTGAGCCTATATCGATGGGCTACATCATCGTCGAGCCCGGCATGAAGGTCGGCGAAGTGGGAAAGGCGATGCCGATCAGACGCGATGATGTGAAAAGTGCGATGTCGTACGCGCTTGCATGCGAATACCTCGGGATGAGTTTCGTTTATCTGGAGGCCGGCAGCGGGGCCGATCGTCCGGTACCGCCGGAGATGATCAGGGCCGTGAAAGAGATATTATCGGTGCCGCTGATAGTCGGCGGCGGCATCAGGACACCGGAGGCCGCGAAGGCGGCGAGGCTCGCGGGCGCGGACGCCGTCGTCACGGGAACGTTCGTTGAGAGATGTTCCGACGACTCCGATCTGAAGAATGTCATAAAAGCGGCGAAAGGATGATTCACCTTCTCTTATATCCGAAACCGCCGTGATATTTTGAGACGATCCCGTTCATATAATTGGAGAGGAATGCTTCTTTCTCTTTGGTGTTCACGACGAACCCGTGTATCGGGAACTCCGCGTCGCAGTGGACGCACCTGACGTACTTGCAGTTCTGCGTCGCCTTCGGGCACGCTCTGCAGGCTATCGCCCTTGACTGGAACAGACTGAATTCCTTTCCGCACTTCGGACAAGTGAATCTGTGCGTGGACGAGAGCATCTGCGGCGTTACGCCGGCTCTCGCCATCTCAGGTGTCAGCGTCATTATCTTTCCTCGGTATGCCCAATAACGGTTCCCATATATACAGTTCACTGAAAAGGGGCGAGAAAAATTATTCGGGAGGGGAAGGCCCCTCCGTTAGTTTCTTTGTTTTGCGGTTCAGAACTCGAAGTCCACCTTAGTCCTGTCCTTCTCTATGTGTATCTCCATCGGCAGGTCCTTCGTTATAGGGGACTTGCCCTTCGACACATCGGTGATCACGACGGTGTCGCCTTTGTCAACGGGTATCGCATAATCCCCGTCCTTATCGGTCACGACCTCTTTGCGGCCGCCGCCGTTCAGCGTGTATCCTATCTTTACACCGAAGACGCCTTTGCCCTTGTACCGTACCTTTCCGCAGATCTCCTCTTCGTCATCGTCCAGGAAGATCAGGAGGAACAACAATCCGAACATCAGTATCCACCATGGGAACGATGTGTCCTCGTCCGATTCGATGAACAGTGTTATTTCCATGTCGTCCGTCACGGTGATCGCGTATATCGGGCCGTACTGTCTCGTTAACGGATTGCCGTCGTCCCATTCCATCCCTGCGCCGCGGTGATCGGATGTCACCGATACCGTGAATGACGCTCCGTCCGGTACGGGTATTCCCTCCGCGCCGCCTCCGCGGCCGAACGTGAACGTACCGGTCCGGGTCACATCCTCGCCTGTCAGCGGGTCCGTGACCGTTATCGTGTATTCGAACGACGCCGCTGAATCGGACCTCACGGTGACCGTGCGGTATCCCGAGAATATTGCTCCCGCCGTTATGCTTTCGGAGCAGCCGAACACGAACGGGTCATCCGCCGCCGGGTCGACGTCATTCGTCCACTGCACGAACATGTGATCATCATCGGGCACCGGCTTGAGATATACCGTACCTCCCTTCGTTACATACAATTCATCGGCGGACGGGAACGGATAATAGTTCTCGCCGTCCGGGGACCACAGTATGTCGCCGTTGTCGCGGTCGCCTTTCGTGATCACGATATAGTCGTCCGGCGTTGCGTCCTCGTAGAACAGCGCGTTCACCGTTATGCTCGCGGAGCCGTCGAACGTCTCCGGTGTTACAAGTGACGATACGTCACCGTAGAAGCAGAAGAATGTGTATCCCATGTCCGGCACACCGGAGAACGTCACCTGCGTGCCCTTCGTCACCTTGAACGAACCGGAGTCCGGGAACACAAAGAACGGCGACGAATCGACGGACCACAGTATGTCCCCGTACATATGGTCCCCTTTCGTGATCGTTATGTACTCTTCCTCTGCGGTTCCGCCGCTCTCGGCGTATGATACGTACGCTGTGGAATCGGATGAGAACGTCTGCGGCGCTGTCTGTGCCAGCGTTGTGGTCATCTCCTCGATCATCCAAAGCTCGAACGCATCCGGGGATGACCCGACGGCGGCGAATACCACCGAATCGGTATCATAAACAAGGAACGGGCCCGCATATAATATCGGAGACCCTCCGTTCATCATGTACGTCACCGTCCCTGTGCCGCCCAGCTCAACGACCGTGATCGTCAGCGCGGCGGCGTCCGGCTCATAGCTCAGATAGAGGTCCAGATCATTGTTGACGGCGTCGGTGAGATCCCATACGGTGACGCGTGCGTCCCCGTTATACCAGATCGCCGCATGGGCATGCGGCGGTGATGTCGCCGGTATCTGTCCGGACGGGATCGCCGTTCCCTTGAGGATATTCAGCGTTTCGCCCATCTGTACGTTCGCGGGAGCGACGTTGAAGAACCTCACGTCCACCCAGTCGCCGGGTATCTTGTCGTATCGCAGATACAGCGTCATGTCTCCCGTGACGTTATCGGTCATTATCCATTCCGTTGTGCGTGCGGAAGATGTGTACCATACCGCCTCGTAGCCCGTGCCGGGCGATGCCGCCGGTATCTGTCCGGCCGGTATCGGAGCACCTATGGGGACGGTCTCCGAAGCGATCTCCGTATCATCCCCGTCGCAGAATATCACCGTCGCCTCCGTGACCCATATCGCATACAGGTCGAGATCGGAAACGACTGCATCGGTGAATATCCACTTCACATCAAGCGTACCTGCATCATAGAACCATCCGCTCAGCACGTATATCCCGTTCGCCGGGTTCGAAGGCTGCGCGGCAGTGTGTCCGTGCTTGAGTATGTTCTGCGTCGGGACCGACGGTGTTCCTCCTTTGGTGTCGAACGTTACCGTCCACATGCCCTCGAGCTTTACCGGCAGGACGCCGTCGCCGGCGCTGCCGTTGTCCGCATCGTAACCGTCCAGTGAGTCTATCGATCGAATGATGTGATATCCGTCATCGCCCGCCGGATGGCCCGCCTCGTCCTGATGCACTATGCAGCGTTCGCCGCCCGATGTGATGATGTACATTGCGTAATCTGCGCTGCCGCCCGCGTCCGCCGGTATCTGGAACGCGTATCCCCTGAAGTTCGCAGGCATGTCCATCGTTATCTTTGCCGTTCCGGTGCCCGGTTGATGCAGCGGACCCTCATACGTCTCCGCGTACAGGGTGACGGCCGCCGTACCGACGGCCGTGTTCAGGAGGGCGTTGGCGAAGAAGCCGCCGCCGGGTGACAGCACGCTCGCATGGATCGCCGGCAATGCCCCGCGTGAATATGCCTTTATCTCCGCATCCGCGCCGATTGCGATGTTCGCGCCCGCGCCGGGCGTGCCGGTACCGGCCGGGGCCCCGCCGCCGATGCCTGCGCCTCCGATATTTCCGCCGATCGCGGTGATGATGCCGCCGTCCGCCGTGATCGTTCCGCCGGTGCCCGTGCCTGCGCCGCCGTTGCCGTTCGTGCTGCTGGCGGATGCGCCGCCGCCTATGCCTGCGCCTCCCGCCGGTCCGCCGGTCGCGGACACTGCGCCGCCGGATATTGTGATACTGCCGTTGCTGCCCGTGCCTGCGCCGCCCGCGGTGCCCGGCTGTGTCACGGTGCCGGCGGTTCCCTCAATGATGCCCCGCGCTCCCGTGCCGGTGCCGGTGGTGCCTCCTCCGAGCCCTGCGCCGGCGGTGCCGCCGGTCGCGGTCCCTGTACCGGC
>JAIRTZ010000020.1 GCA_031254685.1 Methanomassiliicoccaceae archaeon | reverse complement strand
GACGACGACGGGGAAGTTAAGTTCTCCCTCACTACATTGCTGGTGGTCGTCTGCGCGTTCGCGGCGGTCATAATCGCCGGAGTGGTCTATAACAGGAAGAACAAGTAAGAACGGGCGGGGCCGCCCGTCCGTATCTTTAATAAAAGTAGTATAACGCCGGGGCGGTCGAGGCTACGAAAGGTTTAAAATAAAAACGGCATTCGAGGGGAACATGGAGCTCAATCTGGCCGAGAAAACCAAAGATTCCGTAACGATACGGATCAAAGATACCAACATGACGCTTATCACGCCTCTTCTGCACATACTGTCGGATGACGCGAACGTATCGATGGTCAGGTACGCCGACGAGCATCCAGAGCTTGAGGACCCCATTATTTTCGTGTCCGTCAAGAAAGGAACGCCGGAAGAGGCCATTAAGAAGGCCGCGCTCGCGATGTCCGAATACTACGCAACGCTGAAGATCAACAAATGATCCCATGTACCGCAGATGCAGCACCGCGGAAGCTGACGTAGGGATGCGATACTACCTCAGCGGAGCTGACGGTACGGGAGGACGTATCAAGGTCGATCCCGAAGATTTCATTGTCAACGAGATATCGAAACGCCCGGAGGCGCACAGTGAGGGAAAATTCGCGATCGCCGACGTCAGGAGCAGGAATTGGGAGACGAACCGCCTTGTCCGCATGCTCTCCCGGGAGATGGGGATCTCTCGCGAAAGAATAGGTTTCGCCGGCACCAAGGATAAGCGTGCGGTGACCACGCAGCTGATGTCGTTCGAGGCGCCGGAAGGAACGGTATCGAAGGCCGATCTTAAGGACGTCACGATAAGCAACGAGTACCGCGCAAGGCGCGGAATTCAGATCGGCGACCTTATAGGCAACAGTTTTGAGATAACGGTGCGCGAGTGCGCCATGCCCGCCGCCGAGATCGCATCCGTGATAGAATCGGTGACCGCGGACCTGAACGAACTGAAGGGGTTCCCGAATTACTTCGGCGTTCAGCGCTTCGGAACTTCGCGTCCGATAACGCACACAGTCGGCGAAAGGCTGGTGCGCGGGGACATACGCGGAGCGGTTGACGTATATTTATCGAAACTCTCGGAGCACGAGCACCCGGGGACCACCGCGTCGAGGATGCTGCTCGCGGACCGCTCCAATCTGAAAGATGCGCTGAGGGACATGCCGAAGACGATGTCCTTCGAAAAGACGATGGCGGAGCATTTGGCCGCGCATCCGGATGATGACGCAGGCGCGATATCAATGCTCCCGGTGAACCTGCAGATGATGTTCGTCCACGCCTACCAATCGTATCTGTTCAACGTGATGCTCAGCAAAAGGATGGAATCCGGCATCCCGCTGGACAGGCCGGTGGAGGGCGATATCGTGATACCGGTGGACCACAACAGGACGCCGATGCAGGAAAGGCCGGCGCTGGTCACCGCAAAGAATATCGGCCTTGTGGAAAGGCAGGTCCTTTCGGGGAAGGCGTTCATCACCATATCGTTATTCGGGATCGAGAGTGTCATCGCCGACGGCGCCATGGGGGAGATCGAGCGCAAGGTGATCGAAGATGAAAAATTGACGAACATGGACTTCATGATCCCCGGGCTTCCGCATTGTTCCTCGAAAGGGAGCAGGCGCGAGATCGTATGTCCGGTGAACGATATGGTGAGCGCCGTGACGGACAACGGATATACTATTTGTTTTTCGCTGCCGAAGGGCAACTACGCGACGTGCCTGCTCCGCGAGTATATGAAATCCGAGATGACATCGTATTAAATGTGCATGTCCGGGCCTTTCTTGTTCTTCTTCGACATTTTCGATATCGTATTCGCCGTATGAACGCCGACGTTGAATAATCGCATGATATTGTACGTGCTTATGTCGCCGGACATCTCCGACGCCTCCGCAACGGCGTCGGCGACGTCCTTCGACCATGCGATCGGTTCGGAATCGTCGTTTATCACCTTGTAGATGTACGCGATCAGTTTCTTCGCGTCGTCTATCGTCTCCGCGGCGGAGGACATGAACGCCGCCGGTATGCCTATCAGCGGGTTCGAGTCTATGTCGTCAAGCTGCTCCTTGAGTATCACATTCTTCGAAAGCCTCTCCATCCTTTCGAATTCCCTGGACCTTACGTTAATGTCGCCGTATTCCTCTATGTCGGAAAGATAAGCGAGCACCGCATCGCGTTTCTCGCCCTTGATCCCGAGCTTGGTCAGCATCCTGTCATCGCTTATCGCGCTCCCGGTGGTATATGCGCGCTCAAGCGCCAGAAGGGCGAGGTCGTACGTACTGCCGATGTCGTCGCGGGCCGCGCCGACCGGGATCTCCGGTTCGCTGTCCTTCGGTCTCTCCTTCGGTTTGTCCTTCGGTCTGTCCTTTTCTTCCGCGTCCTCGGCGGGCGCTTCGCCTTTGAGCAGGTCGTTAAGTTCCTTTCTTATCTCGTCCGTGCTGTCGGAGCGGTTCGAGAGCGCCCTGTATATCGGGAGCGCCTTCTTGCCGTTCCCCTCTCTCACGTAAAGTCTGGCGCGGCTCAGCAGGGCCGCGAGGTCGAACGGGTCGATATCGAGCGCCGCGTCAAGATGCTTCCCGGCGCCGCCGTCCCCGTCCTCCAGCTGCATGGTGCCCAGTCTTTCCAGTGACCGGAGATTCCCGCGGTCCTTCGAGGCGGCGGCGGAATAGCTTTTCTTCGCCGCCTCGCGCTGCCCGAGCTTCTCCAGTACGAGCCCGCGCCTGCAGTACGTCTCGCCGGTGGCGAGGCCGTTCTTTATCGCCGCGTCGTATGACGCCAGCGCCTCTCCCGCGTCACCGCGCCGTTCGTGTATCTCTCCGATCCGGAGATGCACCTCCCCGCTCCCGGGGACGAATTCGAGAGCATTGTTCAGCGTCGCCAGGGCGCTCTTCAGGTCGTTCTTCGCAATGTATATCTTCGCTCTCGTCAAATGGCTCTCCGCTCTCTCCGGCGAGATCTCGATGGCCCTGGTGATCATGCTGAGCGCCTCATCGTACCTCTTGGAGCCGCAGAGGGCGTTCGCCAGTTCGTTAAGCGTCCCGCAGTCGTTGAGGTTCTCCCGCATGGCGCCCTTGTAGATGTCCTCGGCGCCCTGATCGTCGCCCATGATCGCCAGCAGTTTGCCGCGGAGCACGATCGCCTCCCCGTCCTTCGGGTCCTTTGACTGCATCTCATCGTATATCTTCATCGCGTCCTCGTGATTCCCGTTCCGGATGAGCGCGTCCGCAAGCTCCAGTCTGATCCCGCGGCCCGGGTCGATCTTCAGTATCGCTTTGCACGCGTCTATCTCCACCTCAATATTTCCGTTAAGCTTGGCGGAGTTCTTCTTCATCATAAGAACGCCGATCTCGCCGAGGTCCGCAGTGACATTGCTGAGAACTTTTAACGCTTCGTCATGTCTGCCCATTCTCTGATACGTTTCCGCCATATCGGTCAGCGCGTCGATATTTTTTCGGTCAACGTTCAGTATGGACCTGCACATTTCTATTACCTTCTCGTCATCGCCGTCGCGCCGGTAGATGCCCTTCTTGATCTCCATTATCTTTATGTTCCTGGCGTCCACCTTCAGCGCGTGGTCAAGGAAGTACATCGCCTCCTTCGTCTGACCGGAGTGCACGAGTATCCTGGCCTTGCGGACAAGCGCGTACACGTTGTCCGGGGATTCCGAGATAACGCGGTTCAGGGAAAGGACCGCGCCCGCGAGGTCCCCGCGCTTCTCCTGGGCGACCGCCTTCGATAACCAGAACTCAGGGTTGTTGAGATCGATGAGAACAGCCTTGTCGTATGATGATTCCGCCTCCGCGTACATCTCGGCGCGCTCTTCCGCCATCCCTTTGGAATGCCAAAGCCTCGCGTCATGCGGCCTCGTTTCCAACGCCATTCCGTACGATGCCGAGGCGCTGACGAAATCAGAGGAGCGGTATTCGGCGTTGCCCTTGAGCGACCACAGTTCGTGGTCGTTGCCGTAGGGGCCTATGAACTCCTTGGCTATCGCCGCCGCCTCCTCGGGCCTTCCGTTCTCTATGAGCGTCGACAGTATCGTGGCGAGCATGCGTCTGTCCCTCCTGAGGCGCAGCGCGTTCTTGTACTCCTCGATCGCCTCCTGCCTCTTTCCCAGCATATCAAGCGCATATGCCATATCTTTCGTTGCGTCGCTGTTCGCCGGGTCTATGATCAGTATCCGTCTGCAGACCTCCAGCACAACGTCATATTCCGACGTATGTTTTCGGATGTCCTTCATCACGTTCAGCGAGTCCATGTGCGACTGTTCGTACTTCAGCGCCCGCTCCGCGTCCTTCAATGCGTTCTTTATCCTTCCGTACCTCAGGTGTATCTGCGCCCTGATGCAGTAGCCGTCCGCGGTCTTCGGGGAAAGTTTCACGATCCTGTCCGCGGCCTTCAGCGCCGCGGTGTCCCTTCCGAGACGCACTTCGTTCAGCGCGTTCATCAAATGCAGGTCAAGGTCGTCGGGGAACATCGGCAGCAGCGTCTGAAGGATGGCGCCGGCCTCGGCGCTCATGCCCATCTTCGACATAAGCTCGCATACGAGCATGTGCCCGCCTTTGTCGCCGTGCTCCGACCGCAGGAACTCCTTGGAACGCGCCGCGAAGTCCTTCTCGGTGCTCTTTGACGCGAGCGCCCTGAGCATGCACTCGGTCACGTTGCGGTTGTTCATGCTGTCCCTGCCCAGGGACGCCAGGAGCGCGAGCGCCCCGCTGCGGTCGCCGGACGCGGTCATGACGTTCGCCTTTTCGACGATGACGCTGTCTATGTTCGGGTACTGCGAGAGTATGCGTCCGTAAAGCTCCAGCGACGTATCGAATTCATCCACATCGGCGGCGATCCTGGCCGCGGCCAGCACGAAATCGAGATGCCCGGATGAGAATCCCGGGGACGCCTCAAGCTTCTTCCTTGCGGTGCCCTTGTCGCCGTTGTACCATCCGTCGTAGACGTCCTGAAGTTCAAGCAGGTCCTTATCATCGGTGCGGACCGGCCTCGGCCTCTGATGTTCCGTCATCAGCGGTATGTTCCTCAGCACATCCCATCCGCTGTCCGGATCGATCGAGATCAGCAGATCGTATGTTCTCATGAACGACGAGTCTATCGAGTTGGACCGTATGAGATGACTCATCGCTTTCTCCTTATTGCCGGACCTCGCCGCCAGAAGGGCGTCAAGGTATTCCATGAACGCCGTATCCGGTACGTTCGCGAGGCGCTTCAGCAGCGATCTGGAGATGTCAAGGTTCCCGTCCCTCAGGACGATGTCGGCGGCCTCCATTATCGGGTACATATCGCCGGGCCTGCACATATCAAGAACCTTTATGGCGACGTTCTCCAGGTCGCCGACCCCCTCGTCCGCAGCTTTCTTAAGTATTTTGACAAGAACGGCGGAATGTATGTGCTTCGTCGTCTGCAATGCGTCATCGATCACCGCCAGCACGGAAAGCTTGTCCTGCTGCCGTCCCTTCTTCTTCTCTTTGGGGTCGATGCCGTCTATCTTGTTCCATATCCTCACGTCGTCCGGATCCGTGAGAATTGGTTCGGAACGCTGCATAGTTCGCCCATCGGCATCACGGGATTAATAACTTATTGATGCGGGCGCGAGAGAAATATGAAAAAGGAGGATGATGATACGGACGCATGGACGATGCGGCGATGGGCGTCGGTCTGCTGCTGTTCCCGCAGATGTACAGGCAGCTGACGCAGAACAACAAGGATACGGAAGGAAAGGAACAGAAGGTGATGGCGATATGCCCGCACTGCGGCGCGATCAACGAACACCCGTACAAATTCTGCAAGGAATGCGGGAAACGTCCGGAGATACCCAGGGAGGCCGCCGATACGGGGCTGTTCAGAGTGTGCCCCTACTGCGGAAAGGCGCTGGAACTTCCGAAACCGCCGAGATTCTGCCCTTACTGCGCGGAACGTCTGGGATAACCGTAAGGGGCCGTTTGCAAAAGGAGAGAGCGCGGAACATCATCGTTATATACGAGTTGAAAGTTACGAACTCTCGCGCAGATGTAATCTAGTCTGGCCTAGGATTGTAGCCTTCCAAGCTACTCGCCCGGGTTCAAATCCCGGCGTCTGCACTTTTTATTCCCCGTCTTTCCAACCTCGGAACGCGCTGTGCGCGCAGCGCCGGGCGGGCAGACACTTATATATAGCCATACTCGGGAAACCCATCCACGGCATACCGAGTCTACTCGCCGTTACATAGAAAATGGCTTAAAAGTATCAAAGAGTTAGTTGGTACTCTTTCTTTTCGCCGTATATTATATATCTACCTACATTACTTACCTATCACATGAATCACGATTGCACAGTTTATAAAACGATGGACTATCTGGCAAAAAGATGGACCTTCCTCATACTCCTTGAGCTGTACAAAGGTGAGAATCAAATGAGGAGATTCTCCGAGTTGAAAGCGACGCTCATGGAAGTAACACCCAAGATCCTGTCGCAGAGACTGAAGGAGTTGGAGAACGAGGGCCTCGTCACAAGGATCGTCGATGCATCCACCATACCGCTGAAGAGCGAGTACAAGCTCACAGAGGGCGGCGTGGAACTCATCAACGCGATAAAGACGATGAAAGAATGGGCTCTCAAATGGCAGATCGAGAATGAGGAATGCGAATCTCACGACTGCAGCGTCTGTCCGTACTGATGTGGACGGCGAACCCTTCGTTCCGGGAAATTTGAGGGGCCTGAGAACGGTGGGCTGAATAGGTATAAACGAAGATACGGATATTCGGTAATATGGAGCTGACGGAACGTATCGTATCGCTCGCGAGATCATTGGGCATAGTTGACATAGGTGTCGCGGACGCATGCGCGTGGGACACCGACCCGCTCGTGAGCAGGATAATACCGAACAACGAAAGGCCGCGCTCGCTCATGCGCGGCTCGCGCTCGGTGATCGCGATAGGCATACCCGCCCAGAGGGCCATACTGGCCACGGCGCCGTCAAGCTATTATACGGAGCATTACAGAACGATAAACTCAATGCTCGATCACGCGGCTCAAAGGATAGCGATGGAGCTGAACATTTTGGGATATCCGTCGATGTTCGTCTCGAGGGACGGATACCAGGGGATCGAAGGGTTAAGGAAGGATCCGTCGTCGTTCTTCTCGCACAGGCATTCAGCGTATCTCGCAGGTCTCGGATCATTCGGGATGAACAATATGCTCCTCACGGAAAAGAACGGCCCGAGGATACGGTTCACGTCGGTGATAACTGCGGCTGAGTTGAATTATAACGGACCGATGAAGAAGCAGCTGTGCACTTCGTGCAGGAGATGCATGAACGAATGCCCGGAGAACGCGGTCGCGTCCGGCACATATCCCGAGGATATCACGGACAAGCGGAGATGCGTAGAATATTCGGCCGTGCTCAGAGGCAAAGGCATATCGCCGTGCGGACGCTGTATCTTCGTTTGCCCGGTGGGAAAGGATATTGATGATCCGCTCCCGACGGACGGCGCGATAGAACATATCAGATCGTACACGAAATGAGAATAAAAGATCGGGAAAGGCGGAAGGTATCCGCCTGTTTGTTCCTTGTACTGTGCTTACTTTTTCTTCAGGAAGAAGAAGTAGACGGCAACCCCTGCGATAGCGATCATCGCGATGATGGCAACGATGAGCACAATATTCATGCCTCCGCCGTCGTCATCTCCGCCGCCATCTTTTCCGGTGCCGCCATCCCCTCCGTCACCCGTTCCGGTGCCGCCGCCC
>JAIRTZ010000002.1 GCA_031254685.1 Methanomassiliicoccaceae archaeon | reverse complement strand
CGACCGCGGCGTTCAGTAATTCCGCGTCCTTGAGCAGCGTCGTGATATCTTTGAAGCTTATGCCTTTCTTCGGCCAATCCTCAACGGTACGTATCGATGATTTCAGATCCATTCTATCGTCTGCGTATAATAGATACGGAATAATAATACTGCGCACCCGGCATCGTTATGGGAAGTATTGTGTGAGGAGTTAGACTAACTGTAGCGGGAGGTATTTTTACTGATACCGCAAGTATAGAAAAAATACCGGAGACGGAGAGTTCGGGGCCCCGTGACTTTCCCTCCCGGGGCTCCGGATCCGTTCCGGTAGGAGGTGATGTAAAATAAACACGCATTCTTACCGGCGAGCCCGGATAAGGATCGTCGTTGTCCTTCGGGACATCTTGGTCATCATCGACCTCGAAGTTCCGTAAACAACGGCACAGCGAGTGGTTCCCGTAAGGAACCCGGCCCTTCGGGGCCGTTACGTTACAATTCTCTCAAACCTGTGAAAGTATAAAAAAGTGATCTCTGCGACCGATCGGGCCAGATATGGAGATCCGTTCAATATTTGTATCAATATTGCTAATGATAATCATTATCAATAAGGTTTTATACTGTTTTCTGCATTACGTTCTCTTATGCAGCGCTGGACCTCGCAACAATCGCTCATACTCGAGATACTGTATGACGCGGAACATTTTCTCAGCGCTGAGCAGGTTTATGACATCGTGAAGCAGAAGCAATCGAATGTCGGGATAGCCACGGTCTACCGCAACCTCAAGAAGATGGTCGGTCAGGGGCTTATCGGCGAGGTCACGCTGAAGCACATCAGCTATTACACACGGCATCCTTTTTCCAACGCGTTCTTCCTGTGCGAGAAGTGCGGGAAGATGCTTCGCGTGGAGATACCGATCACAGACCAGAATTACCTTTCCGGCGAGATCGGGATGTCCGTGAATCGATGGAAGATGCGTTTCGAGGGAATTTGCAGGGAGTGTGAAGAATGCACATAATGGAGGGATTCCTTCCGATCGAATGGGCCTTGTTCTGGCTGCTCCTCTGTATACCGTTCCTCGTGTACGGGATAAGGTCGATGAGAAAGCTCTTCGCCGAACAGCCGGAGAAGAAACTGACGCTTGCGCTCTCGGGCGCGTTCATTGTCATCTTATCGTCATTGAAGATCCCGTCCGTCACCGGTTCGTCATCGCATCCCACCGGAACGGGAATGGGCGTGATGTTCTCCGGCCCGGCGATAACCGCCGTCATATGCACCATCGTCCTGCTTTTCCAGGGGATGTTCATGGCCCACGGCGGTCCGACGACGCTCGGTGCCAACGTTTTCTCGATGGGCATAGCCGGGCCGTTCGCGGCGTACGCCGTGTACCGGCTGCTGAGGAAGAGGAGAACAAATCCGACGGCGACCGTCTTCATCACGGTGTTCGTCGCCGACATCGTCACGTATACGGTAACGGCGCTGCAGCTTGCGCTCATTGTTCCGTTCACTGATCTTGCGGCGTTCATTGACACATACATCACATTCTTCGGCATATTCACGATAACACAGGTGCCGATCGCCATCGCCGAGGGCGTCCTGATGATATTCTTCTTCAGGTATCTCGCCGATATACGCCCGGAGCTTGTCAAAGATATCGGATTCGATACCTCGGTACGCAACACGAAGGGCATTTTCGACAGCGACCGGAAAGTAAAAGCGAAGGAGAGAAAGAAGGGGCGCGCGGCGATCGTCTGTTTCGCGATCGCCCTGGCGGCGCTGATATTCCTCGTCTATTTCACAACGTTCTTCAACGATATCGGCGGTGCCGATGACGCCGGCGCGGACGCGATATGGGAGATCACCGGGAACGGCCCGTGGACCGAGAATCTCATCAACATCGGAGAATTCGGGATAAGCTTACTGTTCATCATCCAAACGGCGATAGGAGTGCTGATACTCGCCGCCGTGCTGTACCTGCTTCTCCGCAAGGAGCACGACCACGGGAGCGAGTTCAACACCGTGGATACGGCGGCGTACAAAAGCCCCATGCTCCGCTGGTCCCCTCTTGCGAAGCTCCTCATGGTCCTTTCGCTGCTTGTGGTGAACATCATCCCGTTCCAGAACGAGGCGCCGTTCCTTGTGAAGCTGTGCGTCCCGCTGTTCACCGGCCTGATAGGATTATCGTTATTCCTTTACGCCTCCTCGTTCAGGCCTCCGAGGGTCATGATGAAACTTTTCGTATTCGCGCAGGTGTTCATCATCATAGGCGCCGCGATATTCACGATAGTGATCAGCGAGGGGGAAATGATGCTGGAGGTATCGTTCTTCGGCATCACCCTGAGAATAATGGACGAGGGTGTGTTCTTCGCCGCCCTGCTGTACGCGAAAGCGACGGCGGCGCTGTTCCTGATGTTCGCGTTCGCCGTTTCCACACCGGTCCCGCACCTGTCCTCCGCGCTGAAAAAGATGAGGCTTCCGGACGTCTTCGTGGAGATGATGATCCTCATCTATCGATATACGTTCCTGCTGATGGAATCTGCCGAAAGGATGCATCTGGCCGCCGAATGCAGGTTCGGTTATTCCGGATTCGGGAAGAGCATGAGGACCACCGCGAAACTGACCGTCGGCGTGTTCATGCGCTCGCTGGACACCGCGGAACGCGGTCAGGTCACGCTGCAATGCAGGAATTATAAAGGCGATTTCAGAAGTCTGTCCGAATCCGACGGACGAAGCGGACGGGCGACGGCGCTTTGCGCTCTGATCGTCTGCGTTACGGTAATGTTATTTTTAGTGCTGAGGTTAGGTGTTTTGCCATGAAGGTCGAAATGACGACGATACTTGAGACGAAGAATCTGAATTATGTGTACGAAGGAGGGAAACATGCCCTCAGGAACGTTTCCGTTAAGATACCGACCGGATGCAAGGTCGCATTCGTAGGTCCGAACGGAGCCGGGAAGAGCACATTGTTCATGCATTTCAACGGGATACTGAAACAGACCGACGGGGAGATCGAATACGATCTGAAGAAGGTCGACCACAGTAAAAAAGGATTGATACAGCTCAGGAAGGACGTCGCGTTCGTGATGCAGAACCCGGACGACCAGATATTCAACGTTATCGTCGAGGATGACGTCGCGTTCGGTCCGTTCAACCTCGACCTTCCGATGGACGAGGTGCGCAAAAGGGTGGACGATGCGCTGAAGATGGTCGGCATGGAGGAGGAGCGGAAAAGGGCGATACACCATCTGTCGTTCGGACAGCGGAAGCGGGTCGCGGTGGCAAGCGCGCTTGCGATGCAGCCGAAGGTGCTGATAATGGACGAGCCCACCGCGGGACTCGACCCGGAGATGGTGCACCGCCTTTACGAAATAGCGGACGAGGTCAATATGAAAGGGAGCACCGTGATCATATCGACGCATGACGTCGAGACCGCATACTCATGGGCCGATCTCGTCATCGTTATCGTAAAGGGCGAGGTGCTCGCGCAGGGAACACCCTTCGAAGTGTTCTCGATGCGCGACGTGCTCGAGAAAGCGGGCCTCTCAGTGCCGATGGTGCACGAACTGAATGAGTTCATAAGTCTCAACAAAGGGACGAACATCTACGGGCGCACTATGTCGACGGTGCTCCTGAACCTGCGGCGCGCGTGCGCCCCGGGGACGCTTTACGTGATGCGCCCGGGATATTCCGGGGAGATGCACGGACGCGTCGGCATGTACGGGAGCGCGTCGCGCTCATTCGTCGAAAAGAACGCCGTAGACGCGCCGATAAGGTTCAACGCCATCGAACGGTGCATCGAGGACGTTCTCAACGGCAACGACGCGACGCTGTATCTCGACGAGACGCTGGACCACGTCCTTGACCGCAAGCTGCTTGACGTCGCCGCCCACGGCATAACGATCATGGTCGAAGAGCGCCGATAGCCGCGCGTTCAGTATGATATGCGCGTCCCGAATACGTTATCGTCACCGGTCACCGCCACTTCCTTGACGGTCTCGCCGTAACGGGCCAGCGCGATCTCGGCGCATTTGGTCGCGATACCGATGTCGATCTTGTTCATCTTCTTCTTGAGCATCCCTTGGAACAGCCCCCTTCCGCGGTAGTATATGAGTATCCTGCCCTCTTCGCACGTGAGCTCCCACGGCTGCGAGTTCCTCGCGGACGGCGCCACCCGTACGGCTCTTGCGACGGCGTTGTCGATGTTGCTCATCTCGTTCACGCCCACCCTCTTGAAATCCTCCTCGCCCTTCCTGAACGGCACGCCGCTGTTGCCGAACGCGAGCGTTATGCAATAGCCGTCCTTCCTGTTCCTCGTAGGGCTCTTGGAGCCGTACCAAAGGCTGCCGAGCCCGAGGCTTTGGATGTACAGATCGACCTCCTGCAGACAGTAGCCGACGTTGATGTATGCCTCCAAACTGTCCTCGCAGTACGCGAGGACGGCGTACGGTGCCTTCTTGCCGGGCACCACCCTGAACTCCGCTTCCTGCCCGTACAGCTGCTCCAGGCCGTAGATGTATTCCTTGATCATTTCCAATGTCTTGTCCGGAACGGGCTCCTTGGTGTAGCTGCGTACGGACCTCCGTGTGAATATCGTATCATATAATGACATTACTGCATCCCGTATCTGGGATTGGGATGCATATAAAAAAAGGTTTTGCAGGGACGTTTTACTCAAATTTGAAATATCACGTTAACTTCACTTCGTATCGTTCACATGACGAAGACACCAGACTGCAGGGACACCATCGATACGGAGAACGGAACGATAACGATATTCAGCCTGAGGAAACTTGAGGACGGCGGATTCGGGGGCATCGGCAGGATGCCGTACTCGATCAAAGTGCTCATCGAATCGATGATAAGGCAGAATGACGGTTCCCTGATAACCGATGACGATGTCGGAACGAT
>JAIRTZ010000119.1 GCA_031254685.1 Methanomassiliicoccaceae archaeon | reverse complement strand
GGGATTGGGGGATGACCTCCAAAATCTTGTCAATCAAATCACCGTGCGGATCAAGGACGGCAATGCCTTCGCCGTTTTCCATGCTCTGCCGGATGAGATTAAACAACAAGGTGCTCTTGCCCGTGCCGGATGCGCCGATGATATGCTGGTAGCGTCCGCCGCGGCGCTCGCCGTGTTCTGCATCGCCGGGTACAAAGCGGCGAAGCGGTCCAAGGGCCCGGGGACGTTCATCGTTAACCTGAGGGACGAGCTTGCCTGCCTGTCCCCGAACGAAGTGGTGCCGCTGGCAAACATCAGGTTGCTGTGATATGTACTCGCTGTACGTGATAACCGACGAGGGGCTTTCCCTCGGGCGATCCCATTCCGAACTTGCGAGGCTTGCGTGCGAGGGCGGGGCCGACGCGATCCAGCTTCGCGACAAGCACATGTGCAAGAACGAATTATTAGCGGCCGCGAGGGAGGTCCGGAGGATAACGTCGCTGCACGGCGCGCTCTTCTTTGTCAACGACCATCTGGACGTCGCCGTCGCATCGGAAGCGGACGGCGTGCATCTGGGACAGGAAGATATGAGACTCGCCGATGCTGTGAAAGCGTCCGGCAGAAGCTTACTGATAGGCATTTCCGCGGCGACGCCGGAGGAGGCGCTCGAGGCTGAGCGCGGCGGGGCGGATTACGTGGGCGTCGGTCCGATATTCGGAACATCGTCGAAGGACGACGCCGGGGAGGCCGTCGGCACGGAACGGATCGCCGCGATACGGAACGTTATAAAAATACCGATAGTCGCCATCGGCGGCATCACGAAAGGGAACGTAACATCCGTGATCGCGGCCGGCGCCGACGGCGCCGCGGTGATATCCGCCGTGGTCTCGCAGAATAACGTCAGAGAGGCGGCGGCGGAATTGAAAGCGATCATAGACGGCGCGGTCAGAGCATCGAAAGGCCGCCGGTGACCTTGTCTATCCTCGCCGAGGAATCGGGACCGATCCCGATGCATGTGACGGACCCGGGAGCTATCTCCGTGCGCCCCGCGTCCGTGACCACCGAATTCAGCAGCCCCAGCGCGTCCGCGGTCATCTTTATCTCAAAGAGCTCCGTCTCATCGTCCGCCCTGAGGACTATCTTCGGATAGGCGTTGCTCATCCACCTCTCCAATGCCTCCGGATCCTTTTTCCTTGCCGCCAATGCGCAGTTCACCGCAGCATGCGCCACCTGCGCCGCGGTCTTCCCCTTGGACATCCCAAGGTCCGCGCGGACCACGATGACCATCTTGTATTCGTCTGCCATGACCGTTCGTATATGCGTCATGAATAAATCTCTTTCTGATGCGCACTCTTCGGAAGGATGCGCAAGAAGGAAAATGAAGGAGGGCCGAAAAAAGTTTCTGTTCGAACGTGACCGACCAGAGGGCGACCAGGTCCGGGTACACAATTCCCCTTGTGTTCTCCCCCTCTGCCACGGACCGTGATCAGAGTCAGCCCCCAGCTATCGGGACTGGCTTCTGAGTTTCGATTATCGTTCGCTGTTATAATACTATCCAACATAGAATATATATTATATTTATAATCCGAAAGCATGTTTAACATCACTAAAGACCGCCTCTTATTATATATGCTGGCTCACCCTAAGTTACGCGCGTGACAATATCCCTAAGGACGCGCACGGACACGGCCGGACAATGATTTAAGTAAACATATGCATCACCGGGGCATGTTCGAAACGGTTAGAAGGGACGGCCTCGCCAGAATAGGGAAATTCGAGACCCGGGCGGGCGTTCTGGAGACGCCCGCCCTTCTCCCGGTGGTCAACCCCAAGATATCGACGGTCACACCCCGGGAATTGTACGAGGAGTTCGGTTTCGGGGCGCTGATCACGAACTCGTACATAATAAGGAACAGCGACGGCCTCAGAGAGAGGGCGCTGAGCGAAGGACTGCATTCCCTTTTGGATTTTCCCGGCATCATCATGACGGATTCCGGAACGTTCCAATCGCACATGTACGGCGAGGTGGAAGTTTCCAACCGCGATATAATCGAATTCCAAAGATCGATCGGGAGCGACATAGGAACGGTACTGGACATATTCACGGAACCGTTCTGGACGAAGGGTCAGACCGAGGATTCGATACGCGTCACATTGGAGAGGACCGCCGAGGCCGCGTCCCTGAAAGGCGATATGATGATCGCCGGCGTGGTACAGGGTTCCGTGTATCCCGACCTCAGGGAGATGTGCGCCTCTTCGATGCGGACGATGGACGTGAACGTGCATCCGATCGGCGGTGTCGTACCGTTGATGGAGCAGTATCGCTACGAGGAGCTGGTGGATGTGATAATTGCCTCGAAGAAAGGACTTTCGCCCGACCGCCCTGTGCATCTGTTCGGCGCCGGCCATCCGATGGTGCTTGCGCTCGCGGTGCTTCTCGGATGCGATATGTTCGATTCGGCGTCATACGCAAAGTTCGCCAGGGACGACAGGATGATGTTCATCGACGGAACGTACCGCACAGCGGACATGCACTCGCTGGACTGCAAATGCCCGGCGTGCAAGGACCATACGCTGGAAACTCTGAAAAAGCTGCCGAACGACCAGAGGACAAAAACAATAGCGAGGCACAATCTTTACGAAATAGTCAAAGAACTGGCCATCGTGAAACGATACATACTGGAAGGCCGTCTTTGGGAGCTCGTGGAACAGAGATGCAGGGCGCATCCCGCATTGCTCGATGCCCTGAGGTCGCTGGAACGGCATACGGAGTTCCTTGAGCTGTACGAACCGCTCAGCAGGGACGGCGCCATGTTCTACACCGGGCCGGAGACAAGGAACCGTCCCGTGTTCCGCAGATACGAGGAAAGATTGCGTGACCGTTACGTTCCTGTCGCGGACAAAGCGGCGCTGTTCGGCGACGGCGGGAAACCGTACAGCCGGCATTACGCCGACGATTTTCTGCGTGTGAGGTCGGCGGGATACGCGCCGATAGTCCTCAGCCCGTTCGGACCGGTGCCCGCGGAGCTTGATGAGGTCTATCCCATAGCGCAGTCGCTGTTCCCCGACGCCGCGGACCTTGAGACCGCGTCATACTCCGAAGATTCGCTGATCTCGTTCGTCACCGAAAGGGGATTCGCGGAAACGGCGGAGATGGATGACATCGCCGCCGGCGAGGAGAGATTTGACGCGCTCCTCGAAAGGACGATGGCCGTGGCAAGATATCAGTTCGGAAAAGAGGCCGCGGACGTCCTGGTCAGAGGGAGAACGGAGATAGTGACCAGCAGGAACACCGGCAAGATCCGCAACGTGATATCTGACGGGGAACATGTGCTGTCCATGCGCGCGGACGACGGACTGTTCACGCTGAGGCCGGAGGGCGCCGCAAGGATCGCCGCCGGCGTTCCGGCACCGCATATGCGCGTGACGGTATCCGATGACGCGGTACCGTTCGTCACCGAGGGCAGGAATGTCTTCTGCGCGTTCGTGAAAGAATGCGACGAGAACATCAGACCGATGGAGGAAGTGCTGGTGGTGGACGGGAATGACCGATTGGTGGCCGTCGGCCGCGCGATGCTCGTGCGCGGCGAGATGCTGTCATTCAGGAAGGGCATCGCCGTCAAGGTCAGGGACGGCGTCCGACAGTCCTAACGCCTCCTCGGCGATCTTCACGCATGCGAGAAGGTCATCCGCGGCGTTCCGCAGCGTTCCGGCGTTCTCCGCCGTTATCTTGAAGACGATCTCGCTGTCCCTGATGTCCGATGACACGTGGCCTATGTTGTCCGGCTCAAGCGCCTTCAGCACAGTTTCGGCGGTGCGCGCGTCCTGATATTCCATCCTTAATTCCAGACTTATCATTTTTGGGCCAGCACCGCCTTCTTTATCTCGATGCCCGCCTCCGCGGTCGTGAGCGTCCCGCCGAGGTCCCTCGTGAACTTTCCGTCGTCCAGACATTTACGGACGGCGTTCTGGATGAGCGTTCCCATCTCCTCGTACCCGAGCTGATCGAGCATCATCTTCGCCGCGAGCACGGCGGCGATCGGGTTCGCCTTCCCCTGGCCGGCGATGTCCGGCGCGGAACCGTGTATCGGCTCGAACATACTTACGCCCTCGGGATTTATATTCCCGCTGGCGCCCATCCCCAGGCCTCCCTGCAGCTGCGCGCCGAGGTCCGTCAGTATGTCGCCGAACAGATTCGGCACCGCCACGGTGCCGAACGTGTGCGGACGGACGATCATCGCCATCGCCATCGCGTCTACGTACATGTAATCCAGCGCAATGCCGTATTCTTTCGATCTCGCTTCGAAGATCTCTCTTTGCATCCCGTAAATCGAGGTGCACACGTTCGCCTTGTCCACTAACGTGATCCTGTCCTCGCCGCGTTTGATCGCCGTCCTGAACGCATGGTCCGCGAAACGCTCAATGCCCTTCCTTGACAGAAGCCCGATCTCGAACGCATATTCGTCATCGGATGACGAAACGGGATGCAGGTCCATCTGCAGGTCGTACAGTTTTCTTTTTACGGTGACCCTCGCGTCCCTCCCGTTCCTGAACGTTCCGCCGGCGCCCATGTAGAAGTCCTCCGTGTTCTCCCTCAGGAAACATATGTCGAAATCGAAATGCTTCTTCAGCGGCACGAACGGATGCCATGACGTCACCGGCCTGAGATTGATGTACTGATCGAAGCGGGCGCGCATGTTCAGCAGTATCCCTTTCTCCAGTATCCCCGGCTTGACCCTCGGGTCGCCTATGGCGCCGAAGTATATCGCATCCTTCTTTCCGAGGTCGTCGAAATCCTCCTCCGTTATCAGCTCCCCGGTACGCAGATACCGCTCCGAACCGATGTCGAAGAGTTCGGCGTCATAGTCGAACGACGATATCTCCGATATTGCGTCTATTATCTCGAGACCGACGTCGACCACTTCCTTTCCGATGCCGTCCCCGGGGATCACGGCGAGGTGCCTCATCTCAGCTCGCTCCTGATCTTGGCCATCAGGCCGCCCTTGGCTATCAGCTGCGATATGTACTCCGGATACTGCGGGAACGTGTATTCTCTGCCGCCTGCGGTTATCGTCCCTTTATCGGGGTCGACGGTTATCGTATCGCCTTCCTTCGCGCTGACTTTGCATTCGATCACCAGCAGCCCGATGTTTATCGAGTTCCTGAAGAATATGCGCGCGAACGATTCGGCGACGATGCATGATATCCCTGCCTGCATCAGCGCGCGCGGAGCGTGCTCCCTCGACGAACCGCAGCCGAAGTTCTTGTCCGCGACTATGATGTCGCCTTTCGACATCTTTGACGCTATTCCGGGCCTTACTTTTTCGAATATGAAATCGTTCAGGTGCGTCAGGTTCTCCGACAGCAGATATTCCGCGGGTATTATCTGATCGGTATCGACATGATCGCCGAACCTCCATACTTTTCCTGTGACCGTCATCTCATCACCTCTTCCGGGGTACAGATGTGGCCGGCTATCGCGCTTGCCGCGACCACCGCGGGGCCGGCGAGATACACCTCGGAGCCTTTGTGCCCCATGCGGCCTATGAAGTTGCGGTTCGTTGACGATACCGCCTTCTCGCCGTCCGCGAGTATCCCCATGTATCCGCCGAGGCACGCGCCGCATGTCGGTCCGGATATGAACGCGCCCGCGTCCAGGAATATTTGGAATAGCCCTTCGTCAAGCATCTGCCTGTATACCCTCTGGGTCGCGGGCACGACGATGAATCTCATCCCATCGGCCACCTTACGGCCTTTGACCACTTCCGCGGCCACCCGCATATCCTCGATGCGCCCGTTGGTGCATGAACCCAGGTACGCCTGGTCTATCCTCACCTTCGAATCTTTCACTAAGCGCCCGTTCTCCGGCAGGTGCGGGAACGCGACCATTGATTCTATCTTCGAAAGATCGTATCTCAGCGTTTGCGAATATTTCGCGTCGCCGTCCGCCTCCACCGGTGTGTAATCGCCCCTCACGATGCCTTTGATATGCTCTCTCGTGAGGTCATCGCACGGGAAGATGCCCGCTTTGCCGCCGGCCTCGATGGCCATGTTAGATACCGTCAATCTGTCCGATACCGAAACATTCCCTACGCCCGGTCCGCAGAACTCGAACGCTTTGTAATTCGCGCCGTCGACGCCGATGTCCGCTATTATCTTTAATATCAGGTCCTTGCCGCCGACGAACTTTTTGAATTTGCCGGTAAGTTCGACCTTTATCGTTTCCGGCACTTTGAACCACAGGCGGCCGGTGGCGAACGCCGCCGCCGCCTCCGTCGATCCGATGCCTGTGGAGAACGCGTTCAGTCCTCCGTACGTGCAAGTGTGCGAATCCGCTCCGACGATGAGACGTCCCGGGGCGGCGAATCCTTCGTCGATCATCAGCTGATGGCAGACGCCGCTTTTCCCTACTTCGAAGTAATTGTCTATCCGGTGCTGTCT
>JAIRTZ010000021.1 GCA_031254685.1 Methanomassiliicoccaceae archaeon | reverse complement strand
GTGTTCACGTTCGCCCTCGGCGTCTTTGACGTTACGATCTTCGTGTTCGCGATGATCGTGGGAACGCTCGTGGGCATGATGCGGCTGATCGATTCGCTGTCCGGCCACGAGGCGCACGTTGCCAACGGAGAGAAGAACATCGCTGTGCGCATCGGTATCGGCGGTACCGTGAAGGTCGCGAAGGCATTCATCGTCTTCGTCTATATCCTCGCTGCCGTGATGGTATATCACAATCCCGTTTTCGTTTTACTGTTCATGACGCTCCCGCTCGCGCTGAAGGCGTGGAAGGTCACCACGGAGAAGAAGGATTATTGGATATTCCGCGCGCCGCCGCTGTTCTTCGGCAACGCGTTCCTTACGGAGATACTGTTCGTTGTCTCCGTCATCATCATACGGGTGTTCGGGATAGGGTCACTTTTTTGACATCGCGAATATCGACGACATCTCGTTGATCGTGGATATGCTTCCTCTCTTTATCAGATAGTATTCGCGTACGGCGGCGAATCCGCATTCCTTGCATGACGGTGTCCCGGCCATCGGGCATCCGTTGTGATGCGAGCCGTCGGGGATTATGAAGACGGTGACGTGATAGGGGCACTTTTTGCTCCAGTCCTCCTCCGCCAGAAGTTCCAGGCCTTTCTTCGAGTTCAGTATCGGATATCCCTGTTTCTTGAGCTCACGTATCTCGGCTATCGCCTTTTTCTTTTCTTCAAGGGTCAGCGCCAGGGAGGACGGCGGAGGCGTAATGAAATTGAATATTATGCCGGCGAGCTTTTTGTTCTCTTTTACGATTTTCGCCGTTTCCTCTATGTGCTCCAAGTTATCTTTTTGAAGTACCATGTTCGCGTATATCGAACCGCTGAAATCGACGGCGTCAAGATTTTTCATCAGTTCGTCGAAGACGCCGTCGCCGCGTATCATGTCGTGTATCTCCCTCGGGCCGTCCAGGCTCACCGATATCACATCGGACCCGGTGAAGAATTTATTCGTGCCGTTGGTCGTGTATCCTACGTTCGTATATCCGGCGTCCTTCGCCGCTTTTATTATGTCGCCGAGGTCCTTTCCGTTGTCGGACCACATCGTCGTCTCGCCGCCCTCGTAATACGCGATCCTGGCGCCGCGCCTGAACTGAAGTTTCAGATCGTCGACGATCTCGTCATACGTCAGCTTGGTCTTGATCTGTTTTGCCTCCGCTTCCGCGTAGCCGCTGTGTATGCTGCAATGCTTGCACCTGAGGTTGCATGCGTAATGTATGATCATCGTGTTCACCAGCGGCGCTTTGCTGCCGAACATCGATTTCAGCCACCATTTCGCATAACCGAACATCTCGCCTGCCATACCGCTTGTATGATTCATTCCGTATAAATGGGATTCGTATCTTCGCTTTATGAGAATCTATTTGTATGCCGCCTCCGATAGACACGGCATGAGGATAGGTCTCATCGCCTGCGACATACTGGAACCGGAATTCGAGCATCTGATAAAGGACGACCCCGATTTTGTGCACAAAGAATACGTGGAGTTCGCGCTTCATGTGTATCCCGACGATATGCGCGCGAAGCTTATTGAAAAAGTTAATGCGCTGAAGGGAAAGGTCGACGCCGTTCTTCTCGGGTACGCGGTATGCCAGTCGCTGGGCGGGTTCGCTGACGCGGTCGATGTTCCCACCGTCATGTTCGACGGCGACGACTGCATCTGCGTGCTGCTGGGCGCGAAGGAGTATACGAGGGAGAAGAAGCTATGCGCCGGCACATGGTTCTCGTCGCCCGGATGGGCGCGTGAGGGCATGGCAGGGATGATCAAGGAGATGCATCTGGATTCCGTGGAGGGCGTTGATCCGTTAGTTTTCGCGAAGATGCTCTTCGACGGCTATGAGCGCAGTCTGTACATTGACACCGGCGTGCCGACGCCGGAGGACTGCGATTACGTCGCAAAGTCGAAAGAGTTCGCGCAGATGCTCGAGCTGAGGCACGATGAACGGAAATGCGAACTGACAGCGTTCGCTGACATGATAAAAAAGGTAAAGGAATTGGCGGGACGCCAATCATAATCCGCGCACGGCGCCGTCTATCTCGATGCGCTTCCCCGATACCATGTATATCACCTTTTCAGCGATCTTGCACGCGTTGTCGCCCACGCGCTCCAGATATTTCGCTATCGATATGTAATACGTGTATGCCTCTATCGACGTCGGGTCGATCCTCATGTGCTTCACGTTGTCCTCGATCACGCTGACGCGGTAATGGTCCAGTTTATCGTCCATGTCGATATAATTCTGAAGGTTGTCGGTATTCCTGTTCTCGAACGCGCTGACCACGCCCCGTACCATCTCGACGGCGACGTCGCACATCGAGTACACGTCTATCATGCGGTACGTCGTCGGTCTGTCGCGCAGGTATATCGCCGCCTTTGCGATGTTCTTACTGTACTTGCCTATGCGTTCCAGGTACGTTACCATTTTCAGCGCCGTGGCCGTGAAACGCATGTCGGATGCCATCGGCTGATACAGTATCAGTATCCTGAGCGCCTCATCCTCTATCAGCGTCTCCAGGAACGCTATGTGATCGTATTTCCGTATCACTTCCTCGGCCATGCCGACGTCCGAGTTAACGAGCGAGTTGACGGATTTCTCCAGCACCTCCGCTACAAGCTCTCCCATCTCGGTTATTGAGTTGGTCATTTCCTTGATGTCTGCGGACAGTTTCTTCATTCCATCACCCGAACCTTCCCGTTATATATCGCTCAGTGAGCTCGTCCGACGGTTTGCTGAACACCTTGTCGGTGCGGTCGAACTCGATCATCCTTCCTATGTACATGAACCCCGTATAGTCGCTTATACGCGCGGCCTGCTGCATGTTATGCGTAACGATGACAACGGTATAATCCTTCTGCAGCTCGCCGGCGAGGTCCTCTATCTTGGACGTCGCTATCGGGTCCAGCGCAGATGTCGGCTCGTCCATCAGTATGACCTCCGGGTTTATCGACAGCGTCCTCGCAATGCACAGCCTCTGCTGCTGCCCGCCCGACAGCGACAGCGCGGAATGTTCCAGACGGTCGTGCACCTCGTCCCACAGCGCCGCCTGCCTCAGCGAGCGCTCCACGATCTCGTCAAGCTCGTCCGGCTTCGTGACCCCGTGGATCTTCGGGCCGTATGTGATATTATCGCGCACTGACATCGGGAACGGGTTCGGTTTCTGGAATATCATGCCAATCTTCTTCCTGAGGAGCATCACGTCGGTGCTCTTGTCATATATGTCCTGACCGTTGAACGACATCCTTCCCTCGACCCTGCATCCGTCGACAAGGTCGTTCATCCTGTTCATGCACCTTATCAGCGTGGACTTCCCGCAGCCGGACGGCCCGATCAGCGCCGTGACCTTGTTCTTCCGCACGTTCATGGACACCTCTATCAGAGCCTGCTTCTCGCCGTACCAGAGATTGAATTTATCGATGTCCATTACGTTCGTATCTATCATTTAATCACCATTTTATGTTTTTATTGTACTTGTATCTGACCACTGACGCCATTGCGAACATGAATAATACGAGCAGCAGCAGCACCAGCGCGGTGCCGTACTGCATCGTCGTCGACCCCGGGACTTCCGACGCCAGGAAGTACAGATGGTACGGGAGCGCCATCACCGGGTCCGCGAGGGAGAACGATATCGAGGAGCGGAACACCACCACCGCCGTGAACAGGATCGGTGCCGTTTCTCCGGCGGCGCGGCCGAGGCTTAATATCAATCCGGTGACCACGCCTCCGAACGCCGCCGGTACGACGACCTTCATCGTCGTCTCCCATTTGCTTGCGCCGAGCGCGAGCGACGCCTCCCTGAGTTCCTTCGGGACCGCGAGCACAGCCTCCTCCGTTGTTCTTATTATCACGGGGAGCACCATCACAGCAAGCGTGATGCACCCTGCGATCAAGGCGTAGCCGACGCCCAGGAATATCACAAGCGCCGCCATGCCGAAAAGTCCGAAGACGACGGACGGCGTCCCGTTGAGGATGTCGATCGCCTCGCGTATTATCTTCGTGGAACGGGTGTTCTTCGCGTATTCCGCCAAATATATCCCGGACACGATCCCGAGCGGGAACGCGATCATCATCGTTCCCACCACAAGCTGTATCGTCCCGACGATCGCCGGGAATATCCCTCCTCCGAGCCCGCCGTCCGTCGGGTAGCCGAAGATGAAATCGAACGACAGCGCCGGCAGTCCCTTCGAGACGATGTCCACTATCAATACGATGAGTACGAGAACGACGACGGCGACCACGCCCGTCAGCGAGATGTGCGCTATCTTCTCCCTTATCCCTGATCCGAGCCTCTTCGCCAGCGGGATCACGGCGATCATCGCCGCGAGGAATACGAACGCCGTCAGCACTGAGACGAACGTGTCCGCGAAAAGGGACGCCATCATCCATACGAACACGAACGCCCCGGTGAGTACCGCCGACCTGATCAGCTTTGACGAGTAGCGGGATATCATATAACTGCGTTTGGAGGTGTCCTGCAGCTTTCCCGGTATCCTTTCGTCCCCCGTAGGCACCAGGAGGATGCCTATCGTGAATATCAGGAACAGTTCAGCCACGATTATCCCGCAGATGAACGACACCAGCATGTCCGACTGGATAACTGCGGACAGGATGAACGTCATCATGAACACGGATATCAGCATCAGCCCCCATATCGTCCTCGGCGTGTTCTTCACCGCGGACGCGATCGCGCGCATCTTCTTCGACGATGTCGCGGGGACCGTCGGGTCGCCGAACTTTCTCTTGGACCTCTTGATTATCATTTTTGCGATGAAGTTTATCGCCAGCACCATTAACATGAGGACAAGCGCCAGAAGGAACAGCGCCGAATAGTGGGTGCTCCCGGAGACCACGTCGGGCATCTCCAATGCCAGCGTCGCCGTGATCGTTCTGAGCATCTCGAAGAAGTTCCACAGGGGCGCGGGTATGATCGCCGAATTCCCCGTTACCATCATGACGGCCATCGTCTCGCCGATCGCGCGCCCGATGCCCAGTATCGTCGCCGCCGCGATACCGGATATCGCAGCGGGGACGACGACCTTGCGGGTGGTCTCCCACCTTGTGGCGCCCATCGCCATGGACGCCTCGCGGTATGACTTCGGGACCGCCCGCATCGCGTCCTCGGATACCGAGACTATCGTCGGTAACGCCATGATGCCCAATATTATCGAACCGGCAAGCCATGAAGTCCCGAACAGCAGATGATCGGGGAACAGGTTCCTGAGGAGCGGCACAAGCACGATCAGACCGAAGAAACCGTAGACCACCGACGGTATCCCCGCGAATATCTCGCACACCGGCTTGAGGATGTTCCTGATCCTCTTCGGCGCTATCTCGGAGATGAATATCGCGGACCCGAGGCCGAGCGGCAGCGCGATCAGTATCGCACCGACCGTCACGAGTATCGTTCCGGTTATCAGCGGCATGGCGCCGTAGGAACCGATGCTGGGCTTCCATGTGAATCCCGTCAGGAAATTCCATATGCCGACCTCTTTGACGGCCCCTATGCCGTTGCCCAGAATGAACAGGATGATGAAGAATATTATCAGCACGGTGACGGAGGCGACCGCCATGAGGATGTACTTCATCACCGTATCGTGATGGAACTTCTTCACCTTCTTTATGCTGCCGCCGTCGCTCATCATCTCACCGCCCGTCTATCCTTACGAAACCGGATTCCTCGACTATGGCCTGCCCTCTGTCGCTCAGTATCCAGTTGATGAAGAAATCGACCATGCCGGTCGATTCCCCGTTCGTGACGAGGATCAGGTTCCTCGATATGGCGTATGGGTCATCCTCGTCCAATACCGTCTCCGGCGTCGCCTTCTTGCCGTTGACGCTTATCGGATATATGTCGGGATACGAATCAAGAGAAATGTTCATGTTCACGTAGCCGATCGATCCCGGGGTGCTGCCGATTATCTGAAGGACGGCACCGGTGGAGTTCACCGAGTTGACGTTGTCCTTCGTCTTGAAGCTCGGGTCCTCTTTTTTCAGGGCCGCCTCGAAGCAATCCCTCGTTCCGGAATTTTCCTCCCTTGCGGTGACGGCGATCGTCCTGTCGTTGCCGCCGACCTCGCTCCAGTTGGTGATCGCGCCGCTGTATATGTCCGCCAGCTGCCTCACCGTCAGGCCCGGGTCATCTCCCAGGCCGGCATCCTTGTTGACTATCACGACAACGGCGTCCTTCGCTATCCTGTGCTCCACGAGCACCCCCTGCCCCTCGCCGGGCTTGAGGTCGCGCGACAGCATGCCGATGTCCGCCACGCCGTTCAGCGTTGAGCTTATGCCCACGCCGGACCCTCCGCCGGTGACGTTCATATCGACGTCCGCGAACCTTTCGAAGCCGTGCTGAAGCTCTATCATCAGGGGCTGGACGGTCGTGGATCCGGCCACGTTGAGCGTGTACGACGTGGAACCCATCACGGTCGCCATCCCGGGAATGCATATCATTGCTGTGATGATCACGGCGGCAGATATCTTCATCCAGGTTTTCACAACGGCCCTCCTCCAAATTTAAACGATACCCATAGGTTCCTTTCCTATATTATTTTACGCCGCCTGCGCGCGGAGCCACTCGATGAATATCATGGCCATCCCCTGCGGGTCGTCATAATGGACAATGATCGGCGGTCCGCCGCCGGGTATGTCCATCGCGATCATGTTGTATGCCGAGTCTGTGCCCGGGCCCGTTATGAATATATCGACATCGCCGTCGAACACCACGGGTATGTTGCCGCTGTACGGCGTGATCGTGAACAATACGTTCGCATATCCTCTGAACAGATCGAACGCGTACTCCATCTCCAGCACCCTGTTGGATGCGATCGTTATCTTCACCTCGAACACGTTGCCGAACATCCATGCGATCAGCGGGTCCGCTGTCGCGTACGAATCGTTGGTGCAGTATACGTGCACCGCCGTCAGCCCGTCCGGCATCAGGTACATGCGCTCGACGATGTTCGCAACGGATCCCGTTCCGCCGATAAGGGTGCCGGGAGGGACCGGTTCGCGCGATACGATGATGTCGGCGCCGTCCGCGAACGACATGACCGCCGGCGACCGGATCTGCACACCGGTGCCTGTCAGGCCGGTGAATTCCGTGATGAGCATTCCCATCGCATCCTCGATGTCCGGCGACACCGTCACGTTGATGCTGCTGCCGAGGTCCGGGAGCCAGTCGGCGAACAGCGCGGGCATCCCCGTCAGGTCCGTCGGGAAATACGCGTACATCGACGATGTCAGCCGTTTGCTGGCGAATCCGGAATGCGGCGTGTTGACCGATATTATAACATCCGTGTCCCTGAAGTCCAGCGCGGGCGGGCTTGCGCTCCTGACGGTCGTTACCGTCACGTTCGCGTATGCGGAGAACTCTGCCAGGAGTTCCGTCATATTGCCGAACATCGGTTCGAAGATCGTCAGGCGTAGCTCCGGCCCGTTGTCTGACATCCATCCCGTCAGCGGGTCCGACACATCCAGTGCGTCGCCTCTGAGGAGCATGTAGATCAGCGTCCCGTCCTGGGTCATGTACACCTTTTTCACGATGCCGCCCACTGCCAGTGCGTCCGCCTCCGCCGGGTCGGATGTCATTATCATATCGATGCCGTCCGCGAACGACGGCGACGCGGAGGATGAGATCCGCACTTCTGACCCGTATATGAGCTCAAAGTCCGCAAGGAACGATCCCACTATATGTTCGATGTCCTGCGATACCGTCACGTTGATATTGCTGCCGATGCCCGGGAGCCAGTCGACGAACAGCGCGGGCATGCCCGTCAGGTCCGCCGGGAAATACGCGTACATCGACTGCGACAGCCGTTTGCTGGCGTATCCGGAATGCGGGGTGTTGACCGAGATTATTACATCGACGGAACTGAAGTCGATGTCAGGGGGACTCGTTTCGGCATAGATGGTGATCTGCGCATTCGTGTATGCGTAGAACTCTGTGAGGAGCGGCATCATGTCGCTCACCATGTG
>JAIRTZ010000148.1 GCA_031254685.1 Methanomassiliicoccaceae archaeon | reverse complement strand
ATCTCGTGGTCGTGCTTTCCCCTGAGTATCGTTGCGCAGAGATGCTTCTTCGACGAATAATTGGCGCTGATGTAGATTATCGCGATGTCCCTCGTATAATCCTCCATTATCATGTCCAGCTCCATGAGAAGGAGCCTAACCTTCTCGGTCGGCATCAGGCCCAGTATGTTCTGGGTGTCGAGGACATGTTCGATGAGGTTGTCGCATCTGCTCTTGGTTTCCATGGCGGTGCGATGCATCGGCAGTAAATGAAGATTTGTATCATTCCGAAATAAAGCGGCATCGGGAAATATTATATGCTTCCGCATATTCGGCGTACGCATGCCCTCGCTTTTCTGCATGCGATGCAAAAGTCTGACGCCTCCCGGAGCGGATCGGTGCAGAGTATGCGGAGCGCCCGTCGGCGACGTGGAGGGGAAGCAGCACTGCCTTACGGAACGCACGTTCGAACTGAAGGCCGAGGGAAAGACGATAGTTGCCAGGAACAAACTCTCCGCGCCGTTCTTCCCTTACGAGCCTCGGGAATCGCAGATGGACATTGTCAACGATATAGGCGTTGCGCTGGGGGCGTCGCAGCACATCGTCATGGAATCGGGCACCGGCACCGGAAAGACGATATGCGCGCTCGCGGGCGCCCTGCATCACGCCAGGACGAACGGCAAGAAGGTCATCTATCTCACGCGTACGATATCGCAGAGCGATCATGTCATGCGCGAGCTCAGGAACATATCCGAGGTACGGGAAGTATCGGGCATCGCGATAACCGGCAGGAAGCGTTCATGCCCGCTGCTCAGGACGATGATGGGCTACGAGGACATAATGCCCCACGTCCTTTCCAGATTGTGCGAGGAGAAGAAGGCAAAGAGCGTACAGGGAGGGAACGGCGGATGCAGGTTCTACGACCGCGTCAAATCGTCCGTCCCGAGGCTGGAGGCATACTGCCGGGAGAACTTCCCCACGTCCGACGAATTGGACGAGTACTGCGAATCGCTGGACGTGTGCCCTTACGAAGCGAGAAAATCATTGATACAGGGTGTTGACGTGGTGGTCGCGCCATACGTGCACATACTTTCCGAGGACATCAGAACGAATCTTCTGGCGCACATGAAGTGCGACGACAATGTCGTTCTGATCGTTGACGAGGCGCACAATCTGATCTCCGCCGCAAGGGACCAGGGGAACTTCTCGATACGCATGAAGGACCTTGACAAAGCGATGGAGGAGGCCGCGGCGCTTAAGGATCCCGTGATCCACGGTACGCTGAGAGCGGGCGAACTGATCGGTTTCCTGAGAGCTTTGATCAAAGGCGCGGCCAACGAGAAGATAACGCTGGGAACGAAAGAGGCGCTGATCGCGCACGACCGCATTGAATCGAAGATCAAGGCAAAGTTCTCCATGACGGATAACGAATTGCTCACGGCAACGGACAGGATGATCAGCATCGGCGAACTGAGGACCGAATATCTGTTGGACCAGGGGACGCACGAGCTGTCCGAGCTGTTCAAGCTCGGGGTCCTGCTGAAGGATTGGGTCTCTTCCGACGAGGGGCAGTTCATAAAGATGATAAGGGCGGACGCGGACGGCGAGATGCTCTCCGCATCGTGCATGGACCCCAAGGACATCACAATGTTCATCCGCTCGCTGAAGGGCGCGGTACACATGTCCGGTACGCTGCAGCCGCTTGAGCAGTACGCCAGGACGATGGGGCTGCCGATGAGCACCGCAACGAGGATCTATCCGACACCGTTCCCTCCGGAGAATCGTTCCGTCGTTTACGTTAACGACGTGACCACGAAGTTCGAGGACCTTAAGAGGGAGGGGATGCACGAGCGCATCGCGAAACACATCGTCTCGCTGTGCAACGCCGTGAACAAGAACACGCTTGTGTTCTTCCTGTCGTACGGACTGATGGCGAAGATCAGGCCGATGATCGAGGACTCGATCGAAAAACGGCTGTACTGGGAAGAGTCCGGACATCAGAAGAGGACGATGGCGTCGCTGGAGCAATTCAAGAAGGGGCGGAACGGTGTGTTCTTCACCGTAATGAGCGGCTCCATAGCCGAAGGGATAGACTTTCCCGGGGACGAGGCGTCGTTCGCTATCGTCGTCGGCATACCGTACCCTCCGCCCACCGTCGAATCGAAGGCGATGTCGGACATGTTCGATAAAAGGTACGGCACGGGGATCGGTTGGATATACGTAAGCGAAGTGCCCGCGGTGAGGAAGATCAAGCAGGCGATAGGCCGCCTGATAAGGACGGAAACGGACCGCGGGATGGCCGTTATACTTGATTCGAGGGCCTCGAGGTACACAAAACAGCTTGACGCCAAACTTTCAGCGGACGCGGTCGGCGATTCGCTCAGGTTCTTCCGGAACGGATGATTATATAGGACGTACGGGATGGAGGTTAGCATGACAATCATTGGCACGCTCGTCGACGTCAGAGTGTGGATAGTGTCCGCGCTCGTGATCGCATTCATTGTCGGCGATACCGGGCACGCGCCGATCATAGCGATGGCCGCGCTGATGCTGATGATGTGCATCTCCCTGCAAGGACTGGGTTTCAAAAAATCGGACATCACGGGGAACAGGAAGGAACTGCTTCTCGGTATCTTCATATGCTACGTCGTGGCAGGAGGCGTGACGCTCCTCGTGGGCTCGTTCTACGACCACGAACTGTGGCTCGGATGGGTGATGATCGCGGCCGTCCCCTGCGCCATATCCGTCGCATCGGCGACGCTCATACTGAAGGGCGACACGAAACTGGCGATGATATGCGTCACGTTCATCTATTTCATTGCGCTCGCGGTCACCCCGTTAATGACCAAGGCGCTCATCGGCGAGGCCGTGAGCCCATTGGAGGTGCTGAAGTATATCGCATTGTTCATCGCGATACCGTTCAGTATCTCCATACTTCTGAGAAAATACAAACTGGAC
>JAIRTZ010000084.1 GCA_031254685.1 Methanomassiliicoccaceae archaeon | reverse complement strand
ATTCGGCGAAAATCTCCGAACCCCGCAAAGACGCGCGCAAAGGGCGTCCGGCGCATATCTGGCTCAATAGCAGTTCACAATTGATGCGGAAATAATGCTCGCGCGCGTGCGAGCGCAAGGCGCAGCGAAGTGACGATCAGAACCAATGGATAGAGTAACAGTTCGCGCGCGCGTGCGGGATGCAACTGATAAGGCAAATTCTCCCTGGTGGTGGAAATTAGATAAAGCAGGAAAATGGAAACACCGTTTAGCATTAATGGAACTGTCGGACGAACTAATAAAACTAAATGTTGATTTCGATAAAATTGTTATTGATGATGATACATCACTAAGACACGTAGAAGGTAGAAAGAAATTAAGAATAGTGTTTGATGGGAAAGAAATAGTAAAAAGTCGTGTCGGTTCTGTGAGGAATATAAAGCAAATATCACAAGAAAATTCTCAAAGTGGTAAAAATAAGAACTTATTACAAACAAACGATTTTGCATTAGGTTCAATAGGTCGCGAACTAAGAAATTCAAAGAAACTAACAAAAGTTAGGTACGAAGCAAAAAACATACATACAGGAGAAAGAAAGAGTAATAAGTAGTAGGCATCTGGCCAGCGAAGGCCGGATCCTACCTAATATCGTAAAATCACGCCGAGTATAAAAACCCGTCGTTAGAAAAATCGTTAACAAAAAGCGCAATTATCGTATGGTATGTACCATACATTTTTAGTAACAGTTCGCGCGCGCGTGCGGGGTGCAACTTTAAATATAAGCGTTCCATTTTTGACGCAATGAATCATACAAACAGTATAAGATTACAGCCAATAGATGAATGCAAAACAGAAGAAGGAAAGGAACAAAGCACAATAGCATACGCCATGATCATGTGGAAGCTTCAGGAACTGTGTGGGTTGACATACAGAGAAGCAAGAGCACATCTTGTCTATTACCGAGAAACGATAGAGGGTCTCTCGAAAGATCTGAATATATCTCAAGCAGCAGCGAGAAAGCTGAGAAGCAGAGCGGCGTGTAAAATCGCAGACAGCTATTATACTTGGCAGCAAATTGCCGGTAAATACAATATGACTGCGTGGCACACAATCGGAGTAAAGGACTTTGTTTTTGATCAAGCAGAGATGGAAGCCGCAGATCTGGAGAAAAAATAATCCTTTGAGTTGACATACGGGCGTCCGTCGGACAAATATAGAATTTCCATTGGAAAATACATAGTAACAGTTCGCGCGCGCGTGCGGGTTGCAACGATAATAATAACAAGTTCAAAGAAAAGTAAGTACAAAAAAATAATGGCGGCACAAGACGCAGTAACATGGACTCTCGGAGAACATGTATTAACGAGCAAGGAAGAAAGAATAAGGTTAATCGAAATGGAACCCAAAGAAATAACAAATAATGGAAGAATATCAAAAGGACGCACACTAAACCGTAATTCGGATAAAAATCGATTTCGCCACTGTAACTGCATACCGCTGATACATGGACTTACAGATCAAAATATTGTATGCAAGTCATATATAAAAACCCGTTGTGTAACAGTCCGCGCGCGCGTGCGGGACGCAAGTAAGATCGATGTGAAGAAACGACCGATGCCGTCCGGCATCCGGAATACCCGGCCGGAACAGCGGCCGCATAATGTTCCGATCAGTGAACAGAAAGAGGCTGCGGACCGATCAGCACGGTCCGCCTGTTCAAAAACTATTTAATTTCGTATATAATGCATATCACCGGCAGGTCTTTCAAAGGTCTACCGAACGGTTTCAAACGGGGAGTAGGAAACATGAATGTGAAAATAGTGGCGATAGCAGCCGTGGCGATAGTGATCGTGGCGGGACTAGGCTTTTTCTTTTTGGTCAAAAGCCCGGACAACAACAGCAAAGACGGCAATGACGGTGAAGACGGCGAAGACAGCAATGACAGTCTCGACCCGGACATGCTCAAAGGTTACCGCGCGGAGCTCGGAGGATCCGTTTCCGTAGGCATTATGAGCGTTTTGCCGCAGAGCACACAGTCCGCGGCCTCGAAGGCCGCCGGCCCCGTTCTCCTGGGCGACGATCCTCAGGATGATCAAGATATGAGGAACCGCCTGATAAGCGTGGACGACGACGGCAATATCTCCGAGGTATTGTTCACCAAGATCGAAGTATCGGACGACGGCAGACCGAATGTGATAATGCAGGGGGACCTCGATGCGCAGATCGATAAGCTTCACGTCACGAAAGATTTCATTTATTTCACGATGACCATAAATCCGATATGTCCGGATTGTCATGTTTCCTATAACGCCGGTCATACTTATTGCCCCGACCAGCCGATGAACAGTTACTATTCCCGCGATTACTACGATCGCAGCGGATATAACACGACCGACGATACGCTTAGCTTCGTGATCGACAGGCAAAGCAAGAATGTCTACTCGCTTGCCGATATACCGATCATTCACTATTTGGATGAAAATCTGATAACGGGCATGACGATGGTCGGTGAGATCAACGGTATCCCGATATATTCCGCCGTTTCCGTCTTTAAGCTTACGATTGAGGGGGATCACATCGTGATCACGGACATGGTCCCGAACAAGAACATCAGGGTCCTTTGCGGCATGGTGAACAATGACGGGACGATAATAGTTGCGAATACCACGATGGATGCCGCCGACAGCAATGTTGTGCTGTGCAAGGACGATTATTACTACGCAGAGGGAGTGTCCAACAGTTTTGTCAAGGGCAGCGACGGCAACATCTACAAAATGACAGCGGGCGCACTGAAAGTATTCGATACCGCGACGATGAAGTGGGCCGATCCGAACCTTTCACTGCACGTATCGATCTGGACGGCCAATGAGTACATTCTGATCAATAACGGCGAAATGTACCGTATGAACTGCGGCAACAGCAGCTACAGGTCATACAGCGTCTGGGAATACGTCACGGACGCGTCGAGCGGAGATACCGTTCTGAGCGATAAATTCCATGATCCGGTCAAGGAACTGTACCGCATCGGCGAGACCCCCGTCTGTCTGAAGGACGGTTCGCTGTACGCCTACGTTACCGCGAGCGCGGCAACGAGCACCGACAAGGTGCCTCTTGCCGGGAACATCCTGCGTATGGAGGTCATAGGCGGGATGCTGATAGCATATGAGGAACGCGTGTCCGGCACCGTGACGCATGAGGTGTATCTGGACGAGGACGGCGATCCGCAATGCGACATCATCAGCGAGATCGTTTACGACAGAAACCTGTTCATCATCAAGCCGCTGTTCTGACAGCGGCTTATTTCTTTTTCTTCTTCGGCTTCGGCGGTTCGTGATTGCTGCTGTTCAACCGTTCGTTCAGCTTCGCCATCTCGTCGCTGTCCATCATTCTCGTTGTCATCTCGATGAACGGGTGTTTGGAGCCTTCGATTATCTTCACGTCGTCCAACGACCACAATCCCCATTTCTCCGCCGTTCGTTCCAGACCGAGCTTAACTTCGTAGTTGTCCGGTTCCAATATCACGGCGTTGAAGGTCTTCGCTCCCAATTGCTTCGCGGCCATTATGCGGTGGTGGCCGTCGACGACAAGGTAACCGCCTCTTCTCTTCACGACTATCAGCGGCTCGTTCAATCCTTTTTTCAGTTCGTACTGCCTTCCGATCAGTTCGTCCATGAACACTTCCTTCTGCGTCGGAAGCACCTCCTCCAGCGGGATGTCGCCGTTCACTATCTTCAGGTGAATCCCGTTCTGCTGTTCGAGGAACGTCTTCACCGACAGGACCTTCGACGGTCTTGAGCGTTCGATATGAGAGCGCACAACGTCAATGTTGGATACGACGCCCACGAGCTTCCCCTGTTTGTCTATCACGGGAAGATTCCTCAGCCCGTATCGGAAGAGTACGCGCATCGCGTCGTCTATACTCATCTCGGGCACCGCGCAGCGGGTGCCCATCCTCATCACTTCCTTTATCTCCGCGTCCGGGCGGTCGGTGAACTTTAACAATTCCTTGGCTGTTATGAAACCGACGAGATAACCTTTCTTCGTCACGGGGAATCCGTGGAGGTTCGAGTCGATGATCATCTTCGAGACCTCTCGGACTGTCATGTCGGGCTCCACGGAACGGACTGACGTTACCATGTAATCGGCGACGGTCGGCTGCTTCGGCATATTATCATTCCTTAAGCGGTTTTATGTTAAAATGTGTTGTCATCCAGATATACCTTAAGTGTTATATACTGCCTCCGTACTGACGCTTTTTGCAGCCCTGATAGTGTAGCGGCCTATCATGAGGCCCTGTCGAGGCCTCGACCCGGATTCGAATTCCGGTCAGGGCGCCATTCCTCTCACTTTGTCTTACTTTGGCCTTTTGGTGCACGACCCGTATATGCGGACCGTGTTCTGTTTTGATACGGGGTCCTTCTCGAACACCGCGTCAATGTTGAAAATCTCCTTCATGATCTCGGGCGTGAGCACTTCTTCCGGCGCCCCTGCCGCGAATATCTTATGATCCTTGAGCATCACGATGCGGTCGCAGTATCGAACGACCATAGGAAGGTCGTGCGATACGATCACCACGGTGAGACCGTCGGCATCGGAAAGCTTTTTGACGAGGTCCAGAACGTCGAACTGGTTGCTTATGTCGAGATGTAACGTCGGCTCGTCCAGGAGTATTATCTCGGGCGTCTGCGCTAACGCTCTTGCGATTATCACCCGCTGCCTTTCGCCGCCGCTCATGGTGTTTATGAAGCGGTCCGCGAATTCCATGATGTTGGTCTTTTCCATGGCCTCGTCTATCTTTCTGAGATCCTCCGACGATTCGCCGCCGAACTTCTCCAGAAAAGGCATTCTTCCCATCGTTACGATGTCGCGCACAGTGAACGAGAAATTGATCTCGTTCGACTGCGGGACGACGGCCACGTATCTCGCGATGTCCGCCTTCGTCATTTTCTCTATATCTTTATCGTCAAGCAGTACGCGTCCGACGGCCGGATGGAGGTTGCGGTTCAGATGCTTCAATAATGTGGTCTTGCCGCATCCGTTCGGTCCGATGATGCCGATGACCTCCCCGGGCCGTATCTCCAGGTCGACGCCGTCCAGTACCGGTTTGTCCTTGTACGAGAAACGGAGGTCCTCGATCCTGAGCATCAATTCCAGCCCACCTCGTTCTTCCGCCTGCGGAGCAGATATATGAAGTACGGGGCGCCGACCAGCGACGTCAGTATGCCTATCGGCAGTATGCCGAGGCTGGTGAACATCGACCTGGACAGATAATCGCACAATACGACGAACGCCGCCCCTCCGAGCATCGACAGCGGGAGCAATGCCCTGTTGCCGGGGCCGATGACGATGCGCAGTATATGCGGTATCACCAATCCCACGAATCCGATTATACCGACGAACGCGACGGCCGCCGCCGTGACGAGCGACGATGATATGAGCATCTCCAATCTCACCTTCTTCACATCCACGCCGAGGTCCTTCGCGTGGGCGTCCCCCAGCATCATCGCGTTCAGCTCCCTTCCGCGGGTGGCCATGATAAGGCTCCCGGCAAGTATCAACGGAATTACGATGAGCGTGTTCTGCCATCCGGTCTGCGAAAGGTTGCCCATGGTCCAATACACTATGCCGGCCATTCTTTCGCCGGCGACGTACGTGAGCAGCGACACCAATGCGCTGAAGAGGGAGCCTACGGCAATACCCGATAACAACAGCGTCTCCGTGGGCACACGTCCGCCGACGCGTGAGATGAAGTAGACAAGGAACATCGTCGCCATGCAGAACACGAACGCGAATAACGGTCTCGTGACGAACATCGGGATGAATGCGATCGGGATGGTCATCGCAAGCGCGGCGCCAAAGGCGGCCCCCGATGAAAGACCGAGAATGTACGGCGATGCCATCGGGTTACGGAACACCGCCTGCATCGCCGCCCCGGATATCCCGAGCCCCGCGCCCACCATGCATCCCATTACGACCCGCGGACCGTTGATCTGCTGGACGATGCTCACATGCACGTCGGTCCCCTTTCCGAAGATCGCCATGAACGCCTCCTTCAGCGAAAGCGAGAAGAACGCTTGCGTGAGATCAAGCACTATCGAGAACAGTAATATTACGATGAGGACGGCGGTCACCGTCAAAAGCCGTATCCTTCTTTTTCCAGTGTCGCCGACCGTCATCTTTTTCCCCTCATATAAATGCGAAATAAATGGTTTGTGTCACCGCCTGAACACAACGTATGCCACAGCGACGGCCGATACGAGTATCGATACGATCGCGATGTACAGCACATAGTTTTCCGGTACGGTGTCATCCTGCCCCCATTCCGATGCGTCGAATATGTCCGGATACATGGCCTGCGCCATAAATCTCATACCCTCCAGCGACGCCGGGCCGTATTGGTTCATCGACATGCTCAGTTTGTATATTTTTACGGTGCTGCCGAGGTTCTTCTCCGTACGGAATTCTCCGGGCGTACCGGTATAGTACGGGTCCAGGAATATCACATCGATGTTCAGCTGGAGGAACATCGAATCGTCCACAGCATACGACGTCAGGGCGCTCCCTGTCAGCGTATCGTTATCCGCGGGATTTATCCCGCCGGCGATCTTCAATAACGTCACGGAGTACGAATTCACATTGCCGACCTTCAGGGTCCCGCCGCTGTAACTTACGTACACCGCTCTGACCTTTGAATCGGGAGAGGAGATGCTGTTGGAGGCCAGCATCCCCTGATAATATGTAAGCGCGGTCTGCATCTTCGATACGATGCCGGACGCCTTTTCGTTGAGGCCCATTATCGCGCCGATGCTCGTGACCATCCCCATTCCCATCTCGTAGTTCGTGGGATAGAACGTGACGACCTTCAGGCCGAGCAACTCCATCGCCGCTATGGCGGCCGCGTGGTACGAGTATCCGTAAATGAACACGACGTCCCGGTTCTTATCAAAACCTCCGTCCCCGTTCGCCAGGAGCTGTCCGATCTGTTCGCCGGTGCTCACCGGATATGACGGGATCGACGCAAGTTCCGATACGCCGCTGCTCGCCGGCGCCGAATAATTGTCGATCATCACCAATTTATCGATACAGCCGAGCTCCATGAGCGTGGTCGTGAACGATAGTCCGAGCGACGCGACCTTCTGCGCCGGCTCGGTGAACGTCACCCGCGTTCCCACGGAATTCTCTATCGCAAAAGGTTCAAAGTCCGCGGGCGTGTCCGCGGATGCCGCCGGCGCGGAAATAAGCGCCAGACCGGATATCATGAACAACGCTGCCATTGCGATCACTGTCTTTTTCATGGTCATCCCATGACCTTCCTTTTTCAGCTACATCCTTTCGGATGCGATCAGGGTCTTTTCGATTCTCATTTTTGATCACCCATATTCGATAACACACAATATCCTCATATTATATAAATAATGTTACTAATTCATCAATTCGTGTTACTAAACACAGAAACGGAAACGATTGCCGCGCTCACTACGCGATCAATGCGTGTCAGGAAAGTTTTTTAATGCCATGACAATCACATCAGCATGCGATGGATGCTCCGCGGTAAGATTCACAGGGCCACGGTCACACAGACCAGGGTGGATTACGAAGGCAGTATCACCGTTGACATGGGGCTTCTGGAGAAGGCGGGCATATGGGTCGGCGAAAAAGTATTCGTGGCCAACGTCACCAACGGTGCGCGCTTCGAGACATACACGATGGAAGGCGAAAGGGATTCCGGCATCGTCGCGCTGAACGGCGCCGCGGCGCATTTATGCAGCGTCGGCGATAAAATAATCATCATGGGCTTTGAGCTCACCGACAAGCCGATCAAAGCGAAAGCGGTGGCCGTCGACGGAAATAACCGCCCGGTAAAGGAATTCGTCTACTGATCATTATGTCATTGAAAATATATTCCGACGGCGGCGCGCGCGGGAATCCCGGGCATTCGGCGTTCGCGGTCGTTGTCTGCAGGGATGAAAAAATTATCCATCAGCATTCGCAATACATCGGCATCAATACGAACAACGTCGCCGAATACCGGGGACTGATATATGCGATCGGTTACGCAATAGATTCCAACGAGGACGATATCGAATTCGTTATGGATTCGAAGCTCGTGATAGAGCAGATGAAAGGTACTTACAAAGTCAAGGCGCCGAA
>JAIRTZ010000081.1 GCA_031254685.1 Methanomassiliicoccaceae archaeon | reverse complement strand
CGCCTTCGCATACGTCCATCCTGACATATTATCAGTTTCACGTATCGTCTGCGGGTTTATATCCTTTCGGAGCCCCTGTCCGGAGTGCTTATACTGACCGAAAGAGGTATGAAGTGAGTTGGATAGTAATACTAACCATCTGAGATCAGAAGCTGCCGGCGGCAGATGAAAATGAAACAGTCACAAATTGTGGGCGTTTGAAATATCGGAATACAGTTGGGAAATACGAAGACATTAAATGCATAACAGCGGATGATACGAGCGATGACAGGACGCTGGCTTTCGGAACATAAGCAGGAGAAGTACTACAGGCTGGCGAAGAAATTGGACTACAGGTCACGCGCATCGTTCAAACTTATACAGATGGATGACCGGTTCGGCATATTCACCGAAGGCGATTCAGTGGTCGACCTCGGCGCATCTCCGGGCGGATGGCTGCAGGTCGCGAAGGAACGCGTCGGCGACGGAAAGGTGATAGGCGTCGACCTTCGCCCGATAAGGCCGATAGACGGCGTTATGACGATACGCGGCGATATCACGGTGAAGGAGACAATGGATGCGTTATACGAGAAGTTCGGAGGGAAGGCGGATATCGTTCTGTCGGATATGGCGCCGAACGTCGGCGGCCATTACTCGACGGACCATGCGCGCTCCGTTCATTTATGCACGTATGCGATAGACGTTGCGGACCACATCCTGAAGAAGAACGGAAAAATGATAATGAAAGTTTTCATGGGCGACCTGTTCCCTCAGCTGAAGGAGGAGATGGACAAAAGGTTCCGCGACGTGAAGATACATTCGCCGGATGCGACGCGGTCGACATCATCGGAAGTGTATCTCGTGGCGATGGGATTCAAGGGCCACAGACCGAAGAAGCTCAGGAGCGAGGACGCGGAAGAGAAGAAGAAGGAGTTCACGGTGAAGGGGGAATTGAAATGAGACCTACCAAGATAATATGCATAGGATGGAATTACAGATCGCATCTCGCGGAGACGAACGCGGCATTTCCGAAGGAACCGATAGTGTTCTTCAAGCCGCCGTCGTGCCTCGCCGGCAACGGTGCCGACATCGTCACCGTCGACGGGACGGGAGCGATACACCACGAGGTGGAACTGGCGCTGATATTCGGTAAGAAGGGGAAGAACATCCCCAAGAGCGAAGCGTTATCGTACGTCTCGCATATCGCTGTGTTCAACGACGTCACCGCGAGGGATATGCAGACGCAGGCGAGATCGGTCGGCAACCCGTGGTGCATCGCAAAGGGCATGGACACCTTCGGCCCGATGTCCGATCCGGTGCCGATCGGTTCCGTGAAAGATATACACAATCTGGATCTCGAGTTATCGGTGAACGGCGTCGTAAAACAAAGGGGCAACACGTCGCTGATGCTGTTCAGGCCGGAGGAACTGATCGCATATGTGTCGCGATTCATGACCATCGAGAAGGGCGACATAATGGCCACCGGGACGCCGGAGGGGATAGGTCCGCTGGTGAAAGGAGACATCGTCGTCGCAAAGATAAACGGCGTCGGAGAGCTCAGGAACAAAGTTGTCTGATACGGGTTCGCTCAGCGGTCTTTCAGGATCGTGTCTTTTTTGATCTCCATTTCGGAGAACGCGAACAATTTTTTCCCAAGATCTTTGAATGATGCGCCGATGTGATAAACCGTCTCGTCGACTATCAGAAAACGATCGTGGAAGCGATCGGTCTCATGCACCGTTATAGGATCGTATTGTTCATTGTGTTTCTTCAGATCTAAATGCATTTGTTTGGTAATGTTCCTGGTATGGATGTCTGCAACGACGTTCGGCGATCTTTTCGATAACAACGTCAGAACCGTTCCGTCAATATAATTGTCTATCAGAACGACAGATCTTTTTGCGGACCGTATAAGGTCTGAAACGAATGCGTGCGCATCGAATATCTGGCCCTCGAAGAATATGCCCTGGACTGGAGGCAAAGACGTCCTGACAAAGAAATCGATCTTCTTATCGTGTTCCCTGATCTTATGCTCTATGTGCTCGAACCGTTGGTTGATGGCATGACCTTTCAATAAATAATCTCTCAATATTTTATTTGCCCATTGACGGAATTGAGTGCCGCGTTTCGATTTGACACGGTATCCGACGGATATGATGACATCAAGGTTGAAATATTCTATATTGCGCTCCACCGCACGACCGCCCTCATTTCGAACTATGGCAAAATTTGCCACAGTTGAATTCCTTTGGAGCTCTCCCTCCGAGAAGACATTCTTTGTGTGCTTCAGCACGACGGATTTATCTCTGTCAAACAATGCCGCGATCTGGTCAGCTGACAACCAGACGGTCTCATTCTCCAGCACAACGCTCAATTCAAGCGATTCATCCGGTTGATACAGTATTATCTCGCTGTTGGCATCCGGCAGGCTGGGTGCATAGCCAATTTTTTCAGCGGCTTCATTCTTCTGTGCAATGCACAACGGTCCGTCTCTATTTTTCATAGATTACCAATCGCATACGTATGATTATTAACCCGGGCATTACTTGTAATATAACTTCGCGGCAGTATGTAAGAATTCCATATTTCCGGAGGCTCATCGCGCCCGCGGCGCGAACGCCACCGCCCCACGCCGTTCGGCGAACCCCGGTCAATCCCAGAACCGTTTGTTCTTTGCGTAAAGGACCTCGGATGACAGAATGTCCCGCAGGAGGTCATCCTCGTCGATGTGCATACGATTGAGTATCCGCGACGCCGAATCGGGACCGATGCCGCGGCCCGCGAGTATCGTGACAGCCTTGCCGCCGTTCTCATTGACGAGGTTGGCGTTCTTCGTTATCCGCGCCATTTCCTTCTTTTCGCCTGCGTCCGGGTCCTTCTTAGCGAACAATCGAATGTTATCCCTTTCATACTCTTTCAGGACGGCGATCATGTTGCCGCCGCACTTCTCGCATTTGAATCTCTTCGGAGAGTCGCCCGCGCGCACTCTCCTCTGGCTTTGGCACCGGATGCACGATGCGTACATTATCTCATCCTCAAGCCTCTGTTTCATCGCCATGAGTATCGAATGGTCCGCGCGGAGCGGCTGCATCAGCTCTTTCGTTCCGTTGACGCCTTCCATCCCGATGGGCGTTATCCCGGTGACCTTCACCTTGATCGTACCGTCGGATATCGCAGCTATCGCTTTCTCCGCGTTATCGACGTCCAGGTCCTCCCACAATACCTTGCGTACCGCGTCGTCGTATATCGGCGAGTCCCTGTACGTTTCGAACAATCGCGCGAAGTTGATGTACCGGTGGTCCGCGTTCTTCTCTATTATCCCGAACTTCTTCGCCACGTAGACGAATCTCCATTTCAGGTAAGTGGAGTTGGCAAGCGTCATTTTCGTAAGCGCTTCCACGGTGCCCGGGCGTATCGACGTGAGCGCGTTCAGCAGAATGTCCTTGCCGACATTCCGCGGAAGCTCGATCATCATTCTGTACGGGTCGGTGGAAATCCCTACGCTTTCGCCGAGCCTTGCGGAAAGGAGCGCCGAATATACTTTGCTTAACGTCTCGTTCACACGCGTACCGAAGCATGAGTTGATTATGGCCAGCCTTTCGCCGACCTCCACCGTGACGAGGATGTCCGAGGGAACGTCGAACTTCTCCTTCTGCTTCCCGATATAGTCGCGTATGCGCTTCTTCGCGAGGCCGTCGCATTCGTAATCGTCAATGTTCCCGATACGCCTCAGGCGGCCCACCTCCATGGCGACCTCGTACGGAACGGGGATGTCGCTGCCGACCCACGACGGGACGGAACCTATCTCCTTGCTCCCTTCCACCAATATCTCGTCCTCGTACATCTCGACTATCCGCCATGTCCTTCCCTTTGCTATGAACATCGCGTACGGTTCCGCGAACGTCGCCACAAAACTTTCATCGAGCGTTCCGATGATGCCTCTCGTGCCGATATCGCGTATCAGATACGTGCGCTCGTCCGGTATCATTGAAATATTATCGTAAAAGTAGTCCATCCCCCTCTTCGAGCGTCTGAATCCCGCTACATCCTCGAATATCAGTTTTATCGACATCAGCTGTTCGAGCACCGCGTCCATGTCTTTGCGCTCAAGGCCGCGGAACGAGTGCGACCGCTTTATCAGAGAGAACGCGTCGTCGCGCGTGATGCGCGACGACATCGTCATCGCAATGAGCTGATTGGCAAGCACGGTGAACGGCATCGGTCTTCCGGCCTTGTCCTCCATCTCCTTGGCGCCGGCCCTGCGCCCGATGACCGCGCTCTCCAATAATTCGTCAGCGGACGTTGCTATTATCTTTGCACGTATGGTCTCGCCGATGCGGTGCCCGGCGCGTCCCGCGCGCTGTATCATCCTCGACACCTGCCTCGGAGAATTGTATTGGATCACGAGATCGATCGACCCGACGTCTATCCCCAATTCCAACGACGAGGTGCATATCAACGCCTTCAGTTCACCCCGTTTGAAACGGTCCTCCATCTCCATCCGATTCTCTTTGGAAAGGGAGCCGTGGTGCACGTCTATTGAAAAATTCTCATCATAAAGATGATATCTCGCGGCCAGCCACTCGGCGGTCTCGCGCGTATTCACGAAGAATAACGTTGACCGTCCGTTATCGATATGTTCCTTGGCGAGCCTCATCACCGCAAGCACGTTCGGATCGCTCTGCAGTTTATCCTGAAGCACAGGATCGTCGACCGATGCGGGGCACTCGACGTTCAGTTCGAGGTCCCGTTTCGTATCATGCTTCGACACCGTTACGTCACGGCCCGCGCCGGAAAGGAAATCCGCGACCTCGTCAACATTCCCGACGGTCGCGGATGAACCTATGCGCTGGTACTCGCCGGCCAGTTCCGTAAGGCGTTCCATCGCGACGCTCAGCTGCGCCCCGCGCTCCACCGTCGCGAGCTCGTGTATCTCGTCGACCACCAGCCATTTCACGCCCGTGAGATGCTCGCGCAATCGTTTTCCCGTGAACAGCACCTGCAGCGTTTCGGGAGTGGTTATCAGGATGTCCGGGGGATCGCGCGATTGCTTCATGCGTTCGTAATCGGTCGTGTCGCCGTGCCTCACGGCAACCTTAAGGTCAAGCGCGTTCCCGAAATCCTCCATCCTGCGCAGCATATCGCGGTTCAGCGCGCGCAGCGGAGTTACGTAAACACATCGTATCCCCTTCCTCGGTGTCCTCAGGAGCATGTCGAATATCGGTAACATAACGGCCTCGGTCTTCCCGATCCCGGTGGGCGCGACCAGAAGGACGTTCTTACCTTCGAGTATCATCGGTATGACGGCGGTCTGCGGATCGGTCGGCGCAAAGATGTTCATGCCCTTCAGAACATCGGTCACTTTAGCGTTAAGCAGGTCGAATGACACAGGACTCGTGACAAACTATCAATATATTACGATAACGGAGCGTCCGCTGAGGATTTCGATGAAAAGGTCCGGAGGACGCTCACGCCTTCTTTGCGGGCGCTTTCTTTTTCGGTCTGCTCAGGATCCTCTTATTGTCCTTTATGGCCGCGGATATCTTCTCCGCCTCCGTCTTCCCGTCGGTCACCGCCGATTCTTTGAACCGAAGCACTATCCATCCTTTGTTCACGAGTGCGTCGTCGGATGTCCTGAGCTTACCGTCGGCGTCCACGAACACGGCGACCTTCCACTTGACGAACGCAAGATCGATCTTGGCGCGTCCGTAATCCCTTCTGTATCTCAGACGTTTTGCCCATACCGCCTTGCGGATCCTGAGCGCGGGCGTGTCCGCCTCCTCGAGATACGACAGATCGTCATCCTTATCCGATGCCGCGGGTGCAGCGGCATCCTTGCTCTTTCCGATCGCCGCGATCACTTTCTCGGATTCCTTCGCACCGTCGGTTATATTCGCCCCTTTGAACCGCAGCACCGTCCAGCCGTCCTTTTCCAACTTCCCGTCAACGGGCATGGGAGCTGCGTCATCGGCAACGAAGACGGCGACCTTCGGTCCCGGATACGCGATCGGAATATTCTCTTTACCGAAGTTCCTTCTGTAACGATTCGTTTTCCATAACGTCATCCTGAGCCTGTGCTCGGGAGTGTTCTCTTCCTCCGAAGGGTCCGGTACGTCGGAACCGGTGAGGTTCGCGCCCTCGGGGATCGTACCTTTGGAGAGAAGTTCGAGATTCCTGTCGACGGCGATCATCACCTTCACGGACTCCTTCTTGGCGTCCGTGATATCCGATTCTTTGAAGCGCATTATCGTCCACCCGCGTTTCACAAGCTGATCGTCGCTCTTTCTCTTGTAAACGTCGGCGGAAACGAACGCGCCCACCTTCGCTTTGCGGAACGCGACGGTGATCTTCTCCCTGCCGTATTTGCGGCGGTACCGATAATCGTTCCTCCAGAGGTTCCTTCTTAATTTCAGTTCCGCCGGGTCATCATCCGATTCGTCGGCGAAGAGGTCCGCGTCCGGTCTCACGCGGCCTTTCGGGTCATCGTCGTTCATCATCGCGTTCAAATTATTCTCGATCGCGTCGATGACCTTCGCAGATTCCTTTTTGGCGTCCGTGATATTCGATTCTTTGAATCGTATGACGGTCCAGCCTTCCTTCTTCAATCTGTCGTCGGTCTCCTTGTCCCTTGCCTCCGGGCCGACGAAGACGGCGACGCGCGCTCTGATGAAAGCGATCGTTGCCTTTTCCTTCCCGTATGATTTCCTGTAACGGTAGCCGCCTCTCCATAACCTTCGTCTCAGTTTCAGCTCAGCGGGGTCATCTTCCTTTTCCTCGCCGAAGACGTCATCGTACGAGTCCTCCTCGACCGGTATCGGCTCGATCTTTTTGATCGGGTCGACCGTCGGCATGGGCATCGGGACCACTGCTTTAACGGGTTCCGCGACCACTGCTTTAACGGGTTCCGGCTCAGGTTTGCTCAGGTGTTCTTTTTTTTGAGCCTCATTTGAGGCGGGTTCCGCTTTCGGCACCGCAGGCGCCGGCACAGGTTCCGTTTTCGGAGGTGCAGGTGCCGCAGGCGCCGGTGCCGGGGCAGGCTCGGCCTTCGGAGGTGCCGGGGCAGGCGCAGGCGCCGGTGCAGATGCGGGCGGCTCCGTAACTTTCAGAAGTATCTCGGAGATGTCCATCACTTTCACTTTGGAGCCGATCTTCTTTGCTCCCTGGGCAAGATTGAGCACGCAGAAAGGACAGGCGGTGGCGAGTATCTCCGCGCCGACGGCCTCCGCGTCGCGTATGCGTTCCACGGCGACGTTCACCGCGAAATCGTTGAACGCGCTCTTGTACCCGCCTCCCGCGCCGCAGCAGCGGGAGTTCATCTTGGTCCTCTCCATCTCCACGAGCTGCACGCCCTTGATCTTCTTCAGGATGTTCCGCGGTTCGTCGAACACCCCGGAGTGCCTCCCGAGGTGGCACGGGTCATGGTACGCGACCTTCGCGTTCAGCGGGTGGTTTATCGTAAGTTTTCTCTTTGTCAGCAGATTATCGACGTACTGCGTAAAATGATAGACATTCTGGCCGGTCTTCGAGTAATGGTTGCCGAAGTCCGATGATACCGTCTTGAAACATCCGGAGCACGTCATGACCATATCTTTGGCGCCTATCGCGTCGGCCTTGTTGACGACGGTCTCCGCCGCCTCCTTCGTTTTTGTCAGTACGCCCGTCCTTAACGCGGGGGATGTGCAGCAGTATTCGTCCGCTCCGAGGCAGTTCTGTTTCACACCGGCCCTGTCGAGGACCTCCACGCCCGCTTTCGGGATGTACTGCATCCTGTACGACCCGGTGCATCCCGCGAACATGACAACGTCCGGGATCGGCTCGCGTTTGACGTTCGCGGGCCACCACGCATCCCTCTTCTCCGGGGACTCGCCGTACGGATTCCGTCCTTCGCTTATGCGCTCCGCAAGCTTCTTGTGCGCCGGCAGCGGACCGACGCCGTAATCGACCAGCCATGCCCTCACGCGTTCCCAGAAGGACACCAGTTCGAGACCGGCGTGGCAGACGACCTCGCAGGTCCCGCATCCGGTACATTTGTAAATGGCATCGACAAAGTCCTCGCTCACCGTAACGTTCCTGTTAAGGAGCTTGTCCATTGCGTTCTTCTTGTCGAGCTGCGTCAGATAGTATATCTTCCCCCTGGGGGTCACGGACTCCCACGGGGTCTGCGCATGCGCCTCGCACCCTTCGATACAATAGCCGCACTGTAGACAAGCAAGCATCTCTTTCTGGATGCGCGGCATCTTCATGATGTCGATGCTCGGCATCTTTATCAACGGTTTCTTTACCATTACGACGACCTCTGTTCACGGTCCATGGCACATATGATATCAATACGGCCACAGCAACGAGTCACCTAAAGAGGACGAGACTATATTTAGGTTTTCAAGGAACGCGCGCCGTTGATATACCCGCGCATGCATATCCCGGGTAAGATGTCACGCACAGCGTATCTTGACAACGGCAGCACGACGACGGTCGCGAAGGAGGTTCTCGACGAGATGCTGCCGTACTTTACGAACGAGTACGGCAACCCGAGCAGCATCCATACCATGGGCGACAACGCCGCGAGGGCGGTAACGAACGCACGGAAGAGGGTCGCCGCCGCCGCCGGGTGCCGTCCGTCCGAGATCATATTCACGTCCGGGGGGACCGAGGCGGACAACCTTGCGATATTCGGCGCGGTCATGAGTTCCGGGAGGAAAAAGATAATAACGTCCGCTATCGAACATTCCGCGGTCCTGGAGGCTTGCGGGCGCATGAGGGAGACGGGATACAAAGTGATCGTTCTCCCTGTCGACGGGGAAGGTTTCGTCAATGTCAGGGATGTTGCGAAAGCTGTCGACGACGATACGGCATTGGTGTCCGTGATGGCCGCGAACAATGTCATAGGTACGATGGAACCGATCGCGGAGATCGCGGAGATAGCTCACAGGCATAACGCATTGTTCCACACGGACGCGGTGCAGGCGTTCACGAAGGCGGACATCGACGTTAAGCGCGACTGCATAGACATGATGTCGGTATCGGGGCACAAGATACACGGTCCGAAGGGAATAGGCGCATTGTATGTCAGAACGGGCGTCAAAATATCGCCGGTGATGGTCGGGGGCGGCCAGGAGCACGGTCTCCGCTCGTCCACCGAGAACATACCGGGCATCGTCGGTCTCGGCAAAGCAGCGGAGCTGGCGATGCGGACGATGAGGGGCGATGTCAAAAGGATGACGGAGCTGCGCGACGCGATCATCGATGACATACTAAAAACGCACGGATCGTACCTCAACGGCCCGAATGAGATGCGGTTATGCAGCAACGCGCACTTCGGGTTCGGCGGCGTCAGGGGGAACGATCTCGTACTTGCGCTGAGCAAGATGGGCGTTTATGCATCGTCGGCGTCCGCGTGCTCCGCCGGAAGCACGGAACCGTCGCATGTGATGACCGCCATCGGAAGGGACCAGTCCGAAGCGCTGTCGTCGCTTAGGATCTCGCTGTCGAGATACACGACGCAGGACGACGCCGATCTTCTTTCGGAATCTCTTCCGAAGGCCGTCAGAGCGGTCAGGAAGTAACCGCAAGCGGCACCTTCTCGGAACCGCTGCGCACAGGACAGCAGATCATCGGGACGAGCATGAACACGCAGACGAACTCTGATATCGCAAGATATACGATATTGTCCGGCACATCGGTTTATATCCGTGAAAAGGGCTGGGGAGGACATGGGGGGCTGCTGATACGGGAATCAGGCAATTCATAACGAAGGTCCCGGTGCCGATCTGCGGCCTTTCGCTGGGCCTCGCGTCGCTTGACCGGTTCCTTTGGTACTATCACGGCAACGCGTATACGCTGAACGTATTCGCATGGTTCTCATTCGCGATCGCGATACTGTTCACGCTCAGGATATTCGCCGACGGCAAAGGTATCCTCAAAGATATCGAAGCGCCGGCGGTGTTCGCCGTCCTTCCGACGTACACGATGACGTTGCTGCTCCTGACGGCGTACGTGAAGGACCACTTCGGCGGCATCGCCGGCGATGTCTCGTTCTGCGTTTGGATAGGTGCCGTCGCCGCAAGCTACGTGATAATGTTCTTCTTCGTCAAACGGTTCTTCCTTAAGTTCAGCATGGAGAAGGTGTTCCCGAGCTGGATCATAATATTCGTCGGATACGTCGTCGCAAGCACGACGTCCCCGTCGTTCGGTATGGAATCACTGGGACAGATATTGTTCTGGTCCGGGTTCATCGGGTATCTCCTTCTGCTGCCGCTGCTCGCCTACCGTACGCTGATCTTCAGGAAGACCCCGGAGCCGCTGGTGCCGCAGGCGGCAATATTTACGGCACCCGTGAACCTTTGCATCGTCGGCTGTCTTACCGTGTACGCCGTCCCGCCGGAGGCCGCCGTCCACATTCTGACGGTCATGGGCGTGATAAGCTACGCGGCCGTGATGTGCTATCTGCCGATAATGCTCAACCGCAAATTCTATCCGAGCTTCGCCGCGCTCACTTTCCCGCTGGTGATAAGCGCCGTGTCGTTCCACAGGCTCGGGATGTATTACGGGATATCGTCGAACGATGCGTTCGGCATACTTCAGGGCGCGACGGTGATCGTCGCGATCGCCGTCGTCGTGTACGTGCTCATCAGATATCTGATGTTCCTGTACAGGGCCTGGGGCGCGCCCGACGGCTCCCGCGCATAAAAGACCCATGCCGCGTGTTATTGTTTATGCTATTAACAGCATTAAGTTTATATCCGTAGAAACAGCTTGGAGTTACGGGAAAAGAAGAAGGGATGGGTGCAAAACAATTCATTTCAGGGGTACCTGTGCCGGTCTGCGGTCTCGCGCTCGGTCTCGCGGCACTTGATAGGTTTCTGTACAGCGATATTCACTATTACAATCATAACATACTTGCGTTGTTCGCCGTTGCCTTGATAGCGCTTTTCACGTTAAGGCTGGCGACAGATCTGCCGGGGATACGCAGGGATCTCGAGAATCCCGCTGTGTTCGGGATATTCCCGACATATCCGATGGCGATAATGGTCCTGTCAGCGACCGCGAGGGAGTATGTCGGGGACATTGCGCTGGCGGTATGGTCGGGCGCGATCGTGTTCAATTTCGTGCTCATATACTTCTTTGCCAAAAGATTCCTCCGCAGGCCGAGCCTGAGGGACGTGTTCCCGTCCTGGACGGTGATGTTCACCGGATATGTCATCGCAAGCACAACTTCCCCGGCGTTCGGGACCGAAGCGGTGGGGCAGATACTGTTCTGGTTCGGCTTCGTCGCATATCTGACGGTGCTGCCGGTGATACTCTGGCGCGTTCTCCGGATGGGGCTGCCGAAGGACCTCGTGCCGCAGCTGGCGATATTCGCAGGCCCGGTCAACCTCTGCGTCGTGGGATGTATCAGATCATATGATTATGCACCTCCCGGGATACCTCTCGCGATACTGAGCGTGCTCGGTGTGATAAGCTACGCGGCCGTGATACTGTATATGCCGGTAATGCTCAATCGCAAATTCTATCCGAGCTTCTCTGCGTTCACTTTCCCTCTGGTGATAAGTTCGATATCGATATACGAGTACGGCAAGCTGCACGGATTCTCGTCGATGTACGCGTTCGAGATCATACAGGCGGCGACACTGGCGATCGCGGTGATCAGCGTCCTGCACGTCCTTATCAGGTACATGATATATTTCTATCGGACGGCGCGTGCGGCGTTATCGGTGCCGCATCGCGAGGCGCATTTCCGGCAGGCGCCGCCCGATCCCGAATGATCATTCTATCTTGATCACGGTCCTCTCGCTCTTGTCACAGCACGGTCCATCCTTCGTGCTGCAGTCGAATGCGTCGCATTTTTCTCCTTTCTTGAGCTTCTTCGGGTACAGCCATCCGAAGACGAGGGCGGCGGCGACCGCGCCCGCTATGTCGGCAAGCGTGAAATACAGCGCCGACAGCGGAGCGATACCGCAGGCGGCGTCAGTGAATATCCTTGCTATGTTGACGGCGGGGTTCGCGAACATTGTGCTGGACGTCGCCAAGATCATACCGCCGACGAACAGGCCGACGGCAAGCGATGTTTTGTTGGAGCCTCCGCGCACGCATCCGAAGATGACGCCGACAAGCATGAACGCGCAGAAGAATTCCGATATGATCAGATATATGCTGCTGCGGTCTATATCGCTGACAAAGAACAACCCTTGGACCGTATCGTAGAAGAACACGTTCACGAGCAGCACACCCGCAAGCGCGCCAGCAAGCTGTGCGCATATGTAATACGCAGCCTTCTTCTTGGAACATTCCCCGGCGACGGTCAGCGATATGGTCACCGCGGGATTGAAATGCGCGCCGGACAGCGGGCTGAACGTCTCGATCAGCGCGAACAGCACAAAACCGACCGCGATCGCGTTTATGAACACGAACTCGTAAGGCAGGGCGCTGCCCCAGACGTGCTGTGAGAGGATCACGGAGCCTATGACGACGACAATGAGCGCCATCGTCCCGAGGAACTCGGCGGCGACGCCTCTCGATGACACATATGATTTATCCATGGGGCGTGATGCACGAGCAAATATTTAACCGTTTTAGTTTTTACTCAAATAAATTACACACAAATTAAATACATGCGCCGCAATGCATGATACATGGCCGGAAAGACGCGTATGGTGCTGATAGGCGGGTTCCTCGGAGCCGGAAAGACGACTCTGATAAACAAGATCGCCCAGCAGATGATGTCCGAGAAAAGGAGGATAGGGATAATAACGAACGATCAGGGACAGCTGCTCGTGGACACAGAGTTCATCAAGGTGCGCGGCATCGACGTCGAGGAAGTACCGGGAGGATGCTTCTGCTGCAACTTCCCGAAGCTGATCGAGAACGCGGAGCGCCTCGTAGGCAACGCAGCTCCGGAATACATAATAGCGGAACCGGTCGGCAGCTGCACGGACCTGATCGCTACGGTGGCGTTACCGTTAAAAAAATTCTACGGCGAGATGTTCTCCACCGCGCCGCTCATAGTGCTCATAGACGGCCCCAAGCTGATGGAGAACGCGTTCGATAAAGATACGTTAGGCGGATATCTGAGAAGCCATCAGGCGGAGGAGGCGGAGGTGCTCGTGTTAACGAAGACGGACCTGCTCGGCGCGGATGACGTGGATGCGTTGGTATCGAAGCTGAGGAATATCAACCCCGACGCGGGGATAATATGTTATTCCGCCGTCAACGACGAGGGATTCGACAAGATAATGAAGGTGATAGCATCGGATAAGGTCACGGGCCGCAGGCCGGTGGATGTCGATTACGACAAGTACGCGGACGCCGAGGCCGAACTGGGATGGTACAACGGAGTATTTCTTTTTGATTCGAAGGGATACGACGCTTACGACCTGTCGATGATGATGCTCAGGAACTTAGCAGAAAAATATTCCGCAAAGGATATCGCGCATGCGAAGATAGCGCTCACGAGCGCGTCATCGCACACAAAGATCTCGCTGATCGGCAACGAGTTCTCGATAGGCGGCGTCCAAGGCTCACGATTCGGGAAAGGTGAATCGCAGCTGAACTTCAACGCACGCATCGTATCCGAACCGGATGCGCTGAGAGCATCGATACGGGATACCGTCAAGAAGGTGATGCTCGCAAAGAATATCGCATACACGATGAAGTTCGACGACTGCTTCTCTCCGGGACGTCCGAATCCGACGCACAGGCTGAAGTGAACGCACAGTTCCGATAACAATATCTGCTGTCGGAACGAAAAACCATCTTTTTTAATCATTGGTCGGTTTTGTTCCTATATAGGAACGGAAAGAGACCGATCCAGAGTGATATAGCGGGCTTGATCGGATCTGAACCGACGACCGGCGGTCGGTTACGAGATGCGGGCATTGGAGATTTGGGCATACTGAAAAATATTATGCGTATATTGAGAATTATTTATATACTACAATTAATATGTGCATTTATGTTGTCAAAAAATGAATTGCGTGCACTCTCGGAGATCAGCAACGGTGCCGATAATGTCCGGGTTCTCTCGGGGGAGCTGGACCTCAGCGGGCCTCAGACTTACAAGGTTGTGAGAGCGCTCACCGAGAAAGAGTTCGCCAATCTCAGACGCGGCACTGTTTTCATAGAGAAGAAGACGCACATAGCGATCCTCTTGGACATACTGAACGATTCGCCGGATTCATACATCGTCCTTTCGGACAGCGGGCTGGAGATAATCAAGACGCTCGTCGGGCCGCGGACGGTATCGGAGATATCATCCCTGACAGGATTGCATCAGACCACAATAACAAGGAAGATCGACAGGATGAGAAGGATGGGGATGGTGAAAAAGGAAGGTACGATATATTCCATAAACGAAGAGCTGTGGCCCAAGATGATGGAGCTGGCGTCTTCCTATGACAAATATACCAAACATATCGATCCGAGAGTGCCGCTCGGATCCGAGGTATTTCATTTGTCGGCCGACCTTGCGGTATTCTCAAGCAAAAGGGCGCTGAACAATACAAAGACGGCATTTTCGAAATACGGCGATCATGGAATGGCGATATATCCGGGGACGAACTATTACTGCAATTCAGACCACGAATTGGATATCAGGGACATCTTCACCCATTCGCTGTATGTCGTTGAGAATGACAAAGGTTGGAGGAGCAAGATGCTCGCCCTGATATTCTACGTGATGCACAAGAGTGATCTGAGCGATATCTCTCACCCTGTGATCGATGATATGAAGGCTGTGCTGAACGGAGACCGCGTTGACGGTTGGGCACCGCTCAAGGAAATGAACGAACGCGCAAACGTATACGGGGTGGATCTGTATGATATCTGAGTTCGGAGAGATACAATCGCTGTTCGCCGAGATATCAAAATTCATCGAAGAGGATGTGGACGTTTATCTCATAGGCGGCGGCGCATTGATGTATAATAAAAGTAAGAATCTCACGAAGGATATCGATATCGTTGTGAACTCGGAAAGGGAGTTCGATTCCGTCCTGCGGTCGCTGACGGAGGCGGGGTTCGCGCCGATGCTTCCGGACCATAACGCATATTCGAGGCTGGCGATATCTCAGATATTAAAAAGAGATATGTTCAGGATAGATCTTTTCTGCAGGGCTGTGTGCAACAAGTTCTCACTCTCCGAAGGCATGATGCAAAGAGCGAAGACGGTCGGACGGTTCGGGAAGATAATACTGCGTGCGTGTTCGGTGGAAGACATATTCCTGTTCAAATGCATGACCGAAAGACAGGGAGACTTGGAAGACTGTCTGCGCATAAACAAAATGTATCTGATGGATTGGAACGTTGTATTGAATGAAGCACAGAAACAATCGAGGATCGGAGAGGAAGTATGGATAACCTGGATAACCGTAAGACTGGAAGATCTCGAGGGCGCGGGGGCCTATGTGCCCATCATGAGGGAGATGCGCGATCTTTCGGATCGATATATTGAAAAATGGGAACGAGACCTCCTATCAAGGAATCCGGACATGGCATGAGAGGAGGACCGAGGTCAGAAGGGGAGGATAGTGGGCCTGATCGGATTTGAACCGACGACCATCCGGTTATGAGCCGGACGCTCCACCAGACTAAGCTACAGGCCCTTGTGGAGTGGCGCCGTCGCACGGGATCGAACCGTGGACCTTGTGATTAACAGTCACACGCTCTACCTGCTGAGCTACAACGGCAGTGAGTTTGCGAAAGGTTGGCTTATATTAAAGCGTTACGTTCGCGAAAATATCGATCTCAGATGGTCTATCTTCTTCCGGAGATCGTTCAGTGAGCGTTCGACGTCCGCCATGAATTCATCGTATTTGTCGGTGACTTTGGCGCCTTCGACGGACGGCGATATCAAACCTTCGTTCTCCAGGAGCCTCAGCGAATAACGGACCTTGTGCTTCGGCAGGTTCAGCAGCTCGGAAAGGCGGATTATGCCGATGGGCTGATGCTCCTTCGTGATGCGCAGCATCATGACGTGCCTTTCTATCAAGTCAAGCTCGGACGTCATTTTTTCCATGATATTGTCTTTCTTGTTCACGTGACCGTCTGCCTAATCTGCGTTATGGATATTTCAATTGTTCCTATAAAGACCGCGCAACGCATGGACGCCGATCGCGGGATCAGCGGCCGTACCAGTGCTGCTTTCCCCACCTGTTGTGGTTGGTGGTCCACGCCTGGATCGCAGAGCCGCAGCAGTCAAGCGCGCGCTGCTCCTCCTTGAACGTCCTGTAGCATTGGAGACACTGGTATCTCATCTGAGGCGCCTTGTTGTTAGCCATTGCCCCCTGTATATCGGTTCGTTAATAAACATTTATCCTCAGCCCGCGCGGACGGTCCGGCGACGCCGGGCCCGGTGATATCTTCGGCATGATACGAAGTATCAATCCACCTGCTTTTTATATTCATAATACAGTGTACGTATCCCATGAACAGAATCAAGGTTATCAGTGAGCCTTCAGAGTTAGTACCGATGCTGAGATCAGTGGACACTGCGGTCAAGCGGGACGTTCTGAAAGAGGTGACCTTGGAGTGGAGGACCGCGAAGGAGATCGAGGACAAGTTCGGACCGGAAGGCAAGGAAGCGATCCTGTTCTTCGAGAAGATGAAATTGGTGGAGAGCCGCTGGCAGTCCACCGGCAACAACTATCCGGAAAAGGCGTTCCACACGTATTACATGTCATTCCACATAAACGCCCAGTGGCCGGTCTACGAGATAAGCGATGTCCTGGCCGCCGCGATGATGGGCGAGGACGAGTTCAGAGCGATAGAGGAAAAGATCCTGGAACAGGTGGGGAAGGGCGGGAAGTTCTCCGGCGACGTCGCCGAGGCGCTCGGCCTTTCGTCGACGATGCTCAGGAGCCTTGTCCGCAGGTCCGTCAAAATGGACTACCGCGGGCACAGGATCGAACTGATACAAGAGAAATGACGATGACCGGCATTTGGATCATGCGGATCGGCCACCGTCCGCAGAGGGACAAGAGGGTGACCACACACGTCGCCCTTTCCGCACGCGCGCTCGGCGCAAAAGGGATCTTCATCGATACCGGGGACCGTGTGCTTGAGGATAACATAAAAAGCGTGTGCGAGCGCTTCGGCGGGGATTTTCAGATAACCACCGGCGTCAAATGGAAGGACATCGTAAAGAACTTTGACGGCGTTGTCGTTCATCTGACGATGTACGGACAGAGATTGGACCGCGCCCTGGAGACAATTCCCGACGACAGGGACATGATGATCATAGTCGGAGCGGAGAAGGTCCCGCCGGAAGTGTACGAGCGCGCCGACTTTAACGTATCGGTGGGCAACCAGCCGCATTCGGAGATCGCGGCGCTCTCGATATTCCTGGACAGGTTCACATCCGGTAACGCGTTATATGAGGACCGTGACGGCAAATTCACGGTGATACCGAACGAAAGGGGGAAGACCGTTGTCGAAGTACCCAAATGAGGCGCAGTGCATCGCGTTCCTTGAGCGCGCCGGATGCTCGAAACGCGTCATCATACACTGCTGCACCGTGAAGGCGGTCGCGGAGACATTCGCCAAAGGCTTCTCCGCCGATACTGAACTGATAATCGCGGGCGCACTGCTGCACGACCTCGGAAGATCGAAGGACCATACGATAATGCACGCGAACACCGGCGCGGACATGGCCGCGCGCCTGGGTCTCCCGAAGGAACTCGTGGACATAATAAGAAAGCACATCGGCGCCGGTCTCGACGACACCGACGCGGAGGAGCTCGGTCTCCCGAAGAGGGACTACATTCCGAGAACGCTTGAGGAGAAGATAGTCGCGCACGCGGACAACATGGTCAGCGACAACCGGGTGGTCGGGCATTCCCACACCGCGGACAAGCTGAGGGCGAAAGGCTCGCAGAGGGGCGCGGAGCGCGTTGCGATGCTGCACAGAGAATTATCGGCCGCCTACGGTAAAGATCTGGACGGCGTGGCGTCATCCCTTGGGGAGTCGCCCGCGCTTTCCGGCCTTTGCGCCGCGCTTGTCAGGAAGTGAGCGTTCGGCCTCGGTCCGGCTGAATGTGACATGATCGGGGAATGCACGCAGTATTATCACGTCCCCGACGCTCTGGACCCATCTGAACGGAATGTTCAGCGCAACACCGTGATCGACGAGCGCGGGGCTCGAGGCGTCGAGGAATATCCCGTCGACCTTGTTGTTCCTCAGGTCCATCACAAGGTTGCTGACAATGCCGACAAAGATACCGTTAGGCGTGTACACCTCAAGCCCGACGAGATTCCCGGCCTCTTCCAACATCGGACGGGATTAACGAATAGGCAGATATATCGTTTTGTGCCGGTCAGAACATCTTCACGGCACGTGTATCTCACACATTCGTCCCGCCGGGCGTGCGTGTCCGCGAGGTCTGTGTGCAGGAAATAGTCGTACAAAAAAACGTACGATTATTTACGATAAGATCATCTCACGATCATGATCACGATAAACGCCTCGGAAGCCAGGGCGGATCTGTACGATCTGATCGAAAGAGCGATGGATGAGCCCGTGAGAATAACATCCAAGAGAGGTACCGTTCTGATGATATCTGAAGAAGAATGGGAAGGGATCATGGAAACATTATACCTTTTGGGAGTTCCCGGATTGTTGGAAGATATCAAAGAGGGGCGCGCAACACCAAGATCCGAGATGATAAGGGTGAAAAGCAGTGACCTATGAGGTTATCTTCACACGCAAGGCCGAAGAGGACCGAAAAGAATTGACGAGGCATGGATACGGGAAAAAGATCAAGGGATCGGCGGAGGTTCTGGAGAACGATCCTTTTCAGAACCCTCCGAAATATAAACATCTGACGGGAGAGATGAAGGGGATGTCCTCCCGCCGCATTAACATAGAGCACAGAATGGTGTATGAGATAATACCGGCGGAAGATGATGCTTTTGAAGGTACGGAAAGGTGCACAGACTAAGGACGCACTACAAAGGAATAATTCCGACGTTCTTCCTCATCAGTCCATAAGCGATGAGAGGGACCGGTCATTCTGCGTCGGTCTGCGCCTGTGAGGATGCATCAAATATGCCTGTTGAATTGAAATCTATATATCCTACAAGGCAATCGGAATGGCCGAGAGTTGATACGAATGGTAACGGAGCTCAATGACAGTACGTTCGATGCGTTCGTCGAGAACAATAAAGTAGTGCTTATCGATTGCTGGGCGCCCTGGTGCAGACCGTGCAAGATCATCGCGCCGATAATCGAGGAATTGGCGGAGGAACTTAAGGGAAAGGTAGCGGTGGGCAAGCTGAACACCGACGAGAACCAAGGCATAACCATAAGATTCGGCATCAACGCGATACCGACGCTGCTCGTGTTCAAAGATAAGCTGATGTACGAGCCGCTGGTGGGGCGGATGCCGAAAGAGGAGATCAAGAAATACCTTCTTGAGCTGTGAACCGCATGCAGATAATGATCATCGGGGCCGGGCCCGCGGGATCGCAGGCGGCGATACACGCCGCCAGGGGAAAGGCTGACGTGACGTTACTCGGCAAACTTGCGGACAGCGCAATGTACGGGACGCACGTCGAGAACTATTTCGGGATCAAAGGCAGAACGGACGGCACCGGGATGCTGGAGAACGGGCTTTCGCAGGCGATATCGTTCGGAGCGAGGCACATTGACGAGAACGTCATCGCAATGGAGCGTTCCGGCGATTCGTTCGCCGCGACCACCGAGAACGGAACGAAGATAACGGCAAAGGCGGTGATACTCGCGTCCGGCGTGTCCAGGAAAAAATTGAACATTCCCGGCGAGAAGGAATTTTTCGGAAAGGGCGTGAGCTACTGCGCCGCATGCGACTGCAACTTCTACAAAGGGAAGCGCGT
>JAIRTZ010000074.1 GCA_031254685.1 Methanomassiliicoccaceae archaeon | reverse complement strand
CCGAAGGGCATCATGCCCGGAGATGTTACCTCTATGCGATCGTCATAAACGGCAACGAAGATCGGGCTGCCACTCATGCTGTAGCTTCTGTGCACCACTGCGTTCGTAATGATCTCTCTGACCGCTTCCATCGGCATCTCGGAAATATCTTTTCTGTAAAGCCCTTTGATCTCGGCCCCCAGGTTTGTGTGGTCCAGTACGAAACCGACCGCGTCATCCAGTTGTTCAATAATAGGCCCGGTGAACTCTTTTCGGTCTGTGAACTCCAGTTCATCGGGACCTTTGAAACGCGCGCACTGTATCCTCGCATGATAGTACGGATTGTCCGTAAGGAGCATGAATGCCCTTGACGGAATGTATGTGCCTTCCGATTCCCTGAGAATGCGCATATTGACGAGATCTGTTACGGATACTTCCTTCTTGGTCCTCCCGGACAGATATTTGCAGAGTTCATCGACCGATCCCATGGATAATTTTCTGCCGTTCCCGTCTATGTGGTCCAACTCGTCAAACGATCTGCCGGCACCTTCCATCATAAGGTCCCTCAGCGTGTCCGGCCCTGCGGTACGCGTACTTGCGGATATGCGGACGTATGTTCCCCTTTCCATCCCTTCGGACCTCAAGTAATAAGGACGGTTGGTTCCGGGAGCAATGTCGATCACAATGACATTCTTATCGTTGACCGTGCTCATGTATGAGTTCGGAAATATCTGAGGGGTGCAGTCTTTCGCTATCTCATCGATTATTTGATCCCTGAGAGCAAGCGGATCGCCTGCCACACCGACAACCCTGCGATCGTCGGCGACACCGAATATTATCTTCCCTCCCTGGCTGTTCGAAAGGGCCACGGCAGATTTGACGTACTTCTTGGGATCCTTCGGTAAATTCTCCTTGAATTCCAATCTGTTGGATTCCCCTGCGGCGATCTCATCTTCTATCATGTCTGTCCCCTGCGGATGTTAAGTCATTTTCCTGTCAGTGCGTCCCGTAAAGGCAGATGGCATTTTGATATAAAGTATTATTTTTAAACGATGATTATTCTAATAACGGCGTAACATATGAAATTAAGCGAACGGGAGACGTTCATCTCATGTACGTCGGGAATCGCGACGCATCCGTGTGCGGTATGAACAGCGACGACATGTACTCGTCGGAGAACGTCGGATCGGAACCGAGGTCGACGTATGTCGTCCTCCTGAACACCTCTGCTATCCTTGACCTTACGGACGACGACAGCAGCGCCTGCTTCGCACCCGCCAGCGACGCGTTCCCGAGGTATACGAAACGTTCCCTCGGGACGTCCGGCAGCATCCCGACGGCTATTGCGCTTTCCGTGTTTATGAAGTTCCCGAAGCCGCCCGCAATGTATACGTTCGCGATATCGTTCATTGTCACGCCGAGCCCTTTGATCAATGACGCCGAGGCCGAATATATCGCGCCCTTCGTCATTATCGCGTCATGGATGTCGTCCTCGCTTACGAAAACGTCCTTCGTTATCGTCAGGAGCCTCTTTCCGCCGACGGTCTTTGTTCTTGCCTTGTCCGTGAATTTGCCTTTTTTATCGATGTACCCGTTCAGGAACAGCTGTGCCAGTATGTCTATCAGCCCCGAGCCGCATATTCCCTTCGCGGCGGTCCCGCCGATGACGGTGAACGCGAACTTTTCGTTATCTATCCTGAAGCTGTCTATTGCTCCCGGTCCCGCCATCATGCCGGACGTCATCTTCCCGCCTTCGAACGCGGGTCCCGCGGATGAAGAGCATACGAGCATCACGTCCTTGTTCCCCAATGCCACTTCGCCGTTCGTGCCCACGTCTATCAGCAGCGACAATTCATCGGCGGTGTCCATTCCCGAGTTGATCACATCCGAGATCACGTCCCCTCCGACGTATGCGGCCGGGGACGGCATGCATATGACGCGTGCGTTCCTGTTGATCCGGAGGCCGCTTTCTTTTCCCGTTATCTCCGCCTCCTTTACCGCCGGCTCGTACGGAGGTCTCCGTATCGGCGACGGGTCTATTCCGAGGAACAGGTGAATCATCGTCGTGTTCCCGGAGATGTACGCCGCGTTTATGTCATCCGTTCTGAATCTGTCGCCTTCGAACGAACCCGCCAGGTCGTTGATCGCTCCGACGACGAGTTCCCTTAACTCGTCGGTACCGCCGTCGTTCGCATATTCTATCCTTGACAGAACGTCATCGCCGTGCCTGCCTTGGGTGTTGTACCCCGCGGCCGCATAAATGTCCAGGCCGTCGTTCATATCAACGAGCGAAACGGCTATCGTCGTCGTCCCTATGTCTGCGGCAAGACCGTAATTGTTCTTCGGCAGTGCGACGAGGGGCGTCAGATCATCTATCCTTATCTTCCTGTGGTCCTTGGATGCGATGACGTTCTTGCTGTCCGGCTCTATCGAAATGTCCGTATCGCGGTCTATGCGCGTCTGGCATGCCAGCACTCTCGTAAGATTGCATTGCCCGGGATCGGATTCCTTCGGCGAGATTATCACGTTGCAGCGTCCGCACCTTCCGTTGCCGTTGCACGGCAGCTTTATCGTGACGCCGGCGGCCTTCGCGGCATCCGAGATGAGAGTGCCGCCGCTGACCTCGGCGTGTATATCGAACGGAAGGAACCTTACTTTGAACTTCGCCATGACATCACCGCGCATCTGCCAACGGATTGAAAATATAGAAACTGTTGCCCGGATGCGCGCTGTGCGCACAGCCCGATATCATGTCCCCGGATCCGCCGCATAACGCCGATGCGGGGATTTTTGACAAACAGATTTATTACTATTTTACAATCACGTACTGTGAAAATAGCGGGATTCATCAAAACGACGTTACTGGACTGGGACGGCATGGTCGCCTGCACCGTTTATTTGGCGGGATGCAACTTCCGCTGTCCGTACTGCCATAACGGCCGCATCGTGACGGATGCGGAAAGCGTCGAGGCGCTCAATGAGGACGACGTTCTCCGTTATATCGGCGAGAACACGGATTTTATTGACGGCGTGGTCGTCTCCGGCGGCGAACCGCTGATGAACGGGGACATCGGCGTCTTTCTGAAGAAGCTGAAGGCGCTCGGCGTCAAAGTGAAGATCGATACCAACGGCGGATTCCCCGACGCGATGAACGATCTGATCGGCGCCGGGCTTATCGATATGGTCGCGATGGACGTGAAATCGTCGCTGAACGAACGGTACAGCAGCGCCGCCGGCGTTGATGTCAATATCGACGACATAAAGAGAAGCATCCGCGTGATCATTGATTCCGGCGTGGAGCATGAGTTCAGGACCACCGCCGTTCCGGTGTTCGTGAGAGAGGACGACATCAAGGATATCTGCAGGAACATACGCGGCGCCAAAAAATACCGTATCCATCAGTTCCGCAACAGATCGACGATGGACGATTCGCTTTCCGTCCTCGACCCGTACCCCGAGCCGCGGCTGATCGAGATGGCGGAGATCGCGAAGGGATACGTCAGGGACGTAAAGATACGCGGGATCTGACGCGTCTCATTTTTTAAGGAACTCTTCCGCGTCCGCCCGTATCGCCGCGCCGACGATATTGCTTGATCCGTTCACGTATACTACGTCGGAACCCGCTTCGGAAAGGAATTTTTCTATAACTTTCTCGTCCTTCGATATTATTCCCATGCTCGGACCGAACTCGCAGCCGTTGGCCGCCTCCGATGCTTCGTCCATATCGGCGACTATCTGCACCGATAATACCGGAAGGCTGTGGTCGATCGCGTTCAGTTCGTGGTCTCCCGCGAGCCCGACAAATATCGCCGGCATGACGTAGTATCCGGCTTCCGTCGTCTCGTTCGATATCCGTTTTCCTCCGAAGACGAGATTTTCCTTCGCGTTCCTGACGATGCCCATGAAAGCGTCCATGTTATCCCCGGATATCACGGGACCAACCATCGTTCCCTTCTCCGCCGGGTCGCCGACGGTGATCTTTTTAGCGGCGACGAGCAGCTGGTCTATGAACTGTTTTTGTTCGGAGGCCGTTATTATCACCTTCGAACAGGAATCGATCCTTTGTCCCGCGTATCCGAACGCGGAGGCTATCGCGAACTCGGCGGCCGCCTGCATTGATGCCGGACGGTATATTGTCAGCGGGTTCATCCCTTTGAACTCGCTTATGAACGATAATTCGTCCCCGACGGCGGAGAACATCAGTTCCTCGAATCTGTCGCCGCGCCCTATGGCGACTATCCCGCTGATATTCTCGTTCTCGGTCAGCGCGCCCGCCGCCTTTCCCCATCGGTCGTAGATCACATTGAGAACGCCGTCCGGAAGCAGCGGCGCCAGTATGTCGTACAGCATGTACACGGGGTACGGACATTCCTTCGGCGGTATCAGCACGACGGTGTTGCCGGCGAGCATCGCGGCCATCGCATATCCTATCGGGGACGCCAGCGGCGAGTTGTATTCCGAAACTATGGCCCACACGCCCGCGGGCTTTCCTCTTACGCCGTCAGCGACCTTCTTCAGGCCGTCCTCGATCACTTCGATAAGTCTCTCGGCCTCGTACATCGAATCGTTGCGGGTCATCCCCGCGCTTAACGTCACCGCTGCGGCTATCCTGTATCTTTGCTTCTTTATCGTTTCCAGCGCGGCCGCGAATATCTCCGCCCTTTTCGGCGGATCGGTCTTTGACCATTTTCTGAACGCTTTCGCCGCGACGTCCGCGGCCCTGTCCGGAAGGCCGTCCTCCGGTTCCTGGAACCTTCCGAATATGATGCTCCCGTCTATCGGACTGGATACCGTGTGCTCATTCCCTGACGCTATCATCAGTCCGCCGACGTAGCACGGATAATCCTTTTTATCGATGTGGAGAACGGAATTGAATGCGGCGTCGAACTTCGCGTCCTCGCCGCCCTTCGCATCCTTTGCTGTCTGAACGTCTGTCATAACGTTCCCTGTAAAGAACATCGTTTGATAATCTTTCGCACCCGGAGAGCATCATTTCCGAATATATCCGGCGTCCCCGAAGCCGCCTGTCTTCTGTATCCGATAACGGAAGAACGTTCGTATCCGGGTGAGTGAACGATTAAATATATTGTGATGCTTAGTCGGAATCACGGGCTTGTGGTCTAGCGGTTATGACGTTGCCTTCACACGGCAAAGGCCGCCGGTTCAAATCCGGCTGAGCCCACTTCTTACAACTAAATGCGGAACGCCGGTCCGTATCCGGCCGGCGCAGCGCTCACATCAGAACGATGTTCTCGCTCCTTATCACGTTGTCGTAATTCTTATGCCCGAGGACCTCTGACATCTTGTCGCTGTGCAATCCCTTTATCTTCGAAATGTCGTCCGAATTGTAATCGGGCGTTCCCTTGGCCACGATCTTTCCGCCGCACGTGATGTTGATCACGTCCCCGCGGTCGAACCTTCCGGTGACCGCCTTTATGCCTATCGCGAGCAGGCTCACATGCTTCGACAGGGCGTTCTTCGCCCCTTCGTCTATCTCTATCGAACCGGAGGCGTGCGCGTGGCGTATCCAGCTGCTCTTCCTTCGTTCCCTCTTGTCGGCGATGAATATTGTTCCTATCTCTTCGCCGGCGACGGCTCTTGCGATGACGTTGTCGACGTCGCTGGACGCGATGATCACATTGCATCCGGTCTCGTGACAGATCTCGGCGGCCTTGATCTTCGTCCTCATCCCGCCGGTGCCGACCTTTGACGTCGGGTCGCCCGCGGACGCCCTTATCTCGTCGGTGATCTCAGTTACGGTCGGTATGAGATTCGCGTCCCTGAACAGCTTCGGGTTCTTGTCGTACAATCCGTCCACATCTGAAAGTATGATCAGAAGGTCCGCGTCCATCTTGATCGAGACCATTGCCGATAACGTGTCGTTGTCTCCGAATACGGCATCTATCTCTTTGACGCATATCGCATCGTTCTCGTTGAATATCGGCACCGCCTTGTACTCGAGCAGCGTCTGTATCGCGTTCCTCAGGTTCAGGTACTTCTCGCGGTCCGAGTAGAAATCGTACGTCAGCAGTATCTGCGCAACGGAGATACCGAACTTCTGGAAGCTGTCGTTCCACTTCTGCATCAGTACGCTTTGCCCTATGGAGGCGGCGGCCTGCCTTATCGGTATCTCGCGTGAGCGCGCCTTCGCGTTCATCGTCGACAGCCCGATGCCTATCGCGCCGGATGTGACTATCAGGACTTCCGTCCCGTTATCCTTGAGGTCCTTTACCTGCCTGGCTATCGAATCCATGAATTCCGTGGATGCGCCCGGCCCTCCTTTCGTGATCGACGTGGTGCCCACTTTGATGACTATCCTGTGCGTCCCTTTGAGATATCCGTTCCTGTTCATCTGCATCACAATTCAAATCCTTTATCCGACGTCCTGTGCTTGAACTTTCTGCCTTCCTTTCCCGCGTAATCTTTCACGACGTGCCCGTTGCCGACGAGTATGTACTTATAGATCAGCAGCCCCTCCATTCCGACCGGCCCTCTGGAGTGGACCTTATTCGTACTTATTCCCACTTCCGCTCCCTTGCCGTATCTGAAGCCGTCGGAGAATCTCGTGGACGCGTTGATGAGTACGCTCGATGAATCGACAAGGTTCGCGAATCTTAACGCATTGCCCATATTCTCCGTTACGATGGAGTCTGTGTGCTTCGATCCGTGCCTGTTGATGAAATCTATCGCCTCGTCCAATGAGCCGACCACCTTTATCGATATGATCATATCATTATATTCGGCGTCCCAGTCGGACTCCTTCGCTTCGATGACGTTCCTGCCTGCTATCTTCATTGTTTCCCTGTCCCCGCGGACCTCCACGCCGTTCTTTACGAACGCGTCGATCATCTTCGGAAGGAACGACGGTGCCGTCTTTGCGTTCACAAGCAACGTTTCGGCGGCGTTGCATACCGCCGGGTACTGTATCTTCGAATCCAACGATACGCCGATCGCCTTGCTCTCGTCCGCGTGCTCGTCCACGTACACGTGGCATATCCCCGCGGAATGACCGAGCACCGGGATCTTGGTGTTCGATTGTATGTAGCTTACGAATTCGTTGGAACCCCTCGGTATCAGCAGATCTATGTGTCCGTGCATCCCCAGGATCGCCGAGACGTCCTCTCTCGTCTCCATGAGACAGAACGCGTGCTTCGGTATGCCTGCTTTGTATGCGGCCTCCGACAGGATATCGAATAACGCACGGTTCGTGTTCGACGCCTCTCTGCCGCCTTTGAACACAACGGCGTTGCCGCTCTTGAGGCATAACGCCATGATCTGCGGCACAACGTCCGGGCGTGATTCGAAGATCACGCCGATCAGCCCTATCGGGCATCTCACCTGATATAACGTGAGACCGTCGTCCAATTCCGTCGCCGACATCGTCTCGCCGACCGGGTCCTTCAGTTTGATCACATCGTTTATCCCGGCGATCATCCCGTCGATCTTCTCGTCATTCACTTTAAGGCGTTTTACCATCGCGTCCGTCAGTTCGTTGTTCTTTTTCATCACTTCGGCCGACGCCATATCTTTGGCGTTCTCCTCGTTCACCTTCTTCCTGAACTTATCGAGAGCTGCGGCCATTGCGTTCAAGGCGCCGTTCTTCGTTTCCGTGCCCGTTGCCGACAGCGCTATGGCTGCCTCCTTCGCGCGTACCACGGATGCCTTGATGTCATTCGTTCGAATCACCATCCGATGCAATATCTTTCACATTATTAAGGGTACCCTTGATTATAAATAAGCACGCGACCATCGGGAAATTGTGGCCAGCTGCAAGATGGAGATCGTCTGCCTCGACCCGGAGGCGTACATTTCGATACGGGACCATGAGATGCGTCAGCGAATACTGACAGCGCTGTTCAGGATGGCCCGTGCGCACGGGCCCGTCTCGAAACAGG
>JAIRTZ010000069.1 GCA_031254685.1 Methanomassiliicoccaceae archaeon | reverse complement strand
GACGCATTGGCGGAGAACGAATGGAAGAATCCCGACCAATACATGATGGGCGTCATTGTCATGATATATGACCACACGGTAGGCAACGTCAAAGAGAAGCTCATGACGATACAGCATGCGCGCGGGCACGCCATCAATACGACGATACACGTGCATCTCGATCACGACAGATGCATGGAGATGCTTCTTGTCAGCGGGCACCTCGGCGACCTTAAGGAATTAACGGATGAGATAACGTCGGTGAAGGGCGTCCTGCGCGGGAAGCTTACGATGGTCTCGCCCGCCACGGGCAACATGCATCACATCGGCCACCGGCACTGATATGCTTTCCGCGGATACGAAATGCTTTATAATGTGTCGCGTTTCGACTTCGTACATGAGGAAATTAGTGATCACGGAGAAGGCGAACGCCGCACGCAGGATCTCCACGATACTTTCCGACGGAAAAGCGAAGAGCCGATCGACCGGAGGGGCAGGCGTGATATCTTTTTCAAGCGGCGGTGACGACTATGACGTCGTAAGCCTTCGAGGGCACATCCTCGAGTTGGATTACCCCGAGGAGTTCAACGACTGGACCGGGAGTTCCCCCGTCGAATTGGTCTATGCGCCGCAGGTGAAGACCGTCCGCGCGAAAGGGACGCTTGACGCGATACGCGATATCTCCAAGACGGCGGACGAAGTGATAATAGCGACCGACTTCGACCGCGAGGGAGAACTGATCGGATTGGAAACTGTCAGAGCTGCCGGCGCCGACATGAGCAAGGTCAGGCGCGCGAAGTTCAGCGCGCTCACCCGCGGGGAGATACAGGAGGCGTTCTCGAACCTCACGGAACCGGACGCGAGATTATCGGACGCCGCGGAGGCGAGACAGATCATAGACCTCACGTGGGGCGCTGTGCTCACGCGCAGCGTCTCATTGTCGTCGGGACAGGTCGGCAATAATTTCCTGTCCGTGGGCAGGGTCCAGAGCCCTACGCTGAAGTTATTGGTGGACCGTCACGAAGAGATCGAGAATTTCAAGCCGGTCCCGTTCTGGAAGATACTCGGGAAGTTCGGACTGCTTGCGTTCAAGGGCGAGCACAACGGCAACCCGTTCTGGGAGAAGGATAAGGCTGACGCGTCGCTGAACATATGCAAGAACGCGAAGAAGGGCATCGTCTCGTCATACGAGGTCTCGATGAAGGAGGAATACAAACCTCCGCCGTTCGACACCACGGCGATGCAGGTCGAGGCGAACCGCATCGGTATCCCTCCGGCGGCGGCGATGAGCATTGCCGAGGACCTTTACACGGCCGGTTACATATCGTATCCGAGAACGGAGAACACCGAATACCCGAAGAGCCTCAGTCTGAAGGGCGTTCTCGAGAAACTTAAGGATTCCGCCTTCAGAGAGGAGGCGGAGGAGATCCTCGCGCAGGAAAAGATATTACCGTCCAGGGGCAAGAGAAGGACCACGGACCACCCTCCGATATACCCTACCTCCGGCGCAACGCCCGAGAAGCTGAAGGGCGACAAATGGAAACTCTACGAACTGATCGTGAGAAGGTTCCTTGCGACGCTCGCGCCGAACGCCGAGGCGGAGATAACGAAATGCATTGTCAACGTTAACGAAGAGCTGTTCACATCATCCGGGTACGTGCTGATGAGGACCGGATGGAAAAAATATTATTCGAAATATCTGAGCACATCCGACACGCACATGCCGAAGCTGAACGTCGGCGACGAACTGGACATACGGTCGATTGTACAGGAAGCATCGCAGACGAGGCCCCCGAACAGATACAATCAGGGTTCCCTCATCCAGGAGATGGACCGCCTCAATCTGGGGACGAAGAGCACCAGGCACGACATCATCGGAAAACTGTTCTCCAGGAATTACGTCCAGGGCAATCAGCTGATACCGACGCCGGTCGGCATCGCTATGACAAAGTCGCTGGAGATACACGGCGGCGGTATCACGGAGCACGAGATGACCGCGAGGCTCGAGGACGACATGATGAAGATATGCCTCGGCGACCTTACGTTAAAGGCCGTGGTCGGCGATTCGCAGAAGATGCTGCACGGCGTCGCCGAGAAGATCGAAAAGGATAAGTCAGAGATCGGTAACGAGATACGTTCCGCGCTGAGGGAGCAGCAGCACATCGGCGTATGCCCCGCGTGCGGCAGCACGATATCGGTGAAACGTTCGAAAAAGGGAAGCTTCATCGGATGCGACGGCTATCCGAACTGCACGCGCGCGTACCCTCTTCCGAGAGGGGCGAAGATCGAGACCACCGAAGAGACATGCGACATGTGCGGACTTCCCAAGCTGAAGCTTATCAGGAAAGGATCTCCGCCGCAGACGGTCTGCATCGATCCCAAGTGCGGCACCAACACGTCGAAGAACGACATAGGCGAATGCCCGGCATGCGGCCGCAGGATCATGATGATGTACTCCAAGAACGGGAAACGTTTTGCGGGATGCTCCGGATGGCCGGAGTGCGACCGTACGTACCCGCTGAAGATGACAGGGACCATAACGTCGGCGGACACGAAGTGCGGGCACTGCGGCTCCCCGGTGATATCGCTCAACGGAAGGGAAGAGTGCATCAACATCGAATGCCCCGGAAAGGCCCCGTCGCCGAGAAAGAAGATAGGCCTCGTGAAAAAGGAATGATCATCCTATCGTTATGATCCTCTTATGTTCGTCGCGGGCGCACATCGGGTCATCGCATTCCGGATCCTCGCAGCCCACTTCCGAATGTACCTCGATGCTCACGCCGCCGAGCACGCGCCTCACATTGGAAACGAGTATCTCGGCCGCCTTGTGCCGTTCTATCCCGTAAACGATCACGTTGACGGTCATCGAATATCCGTGAACGCCGTTCCCGAATCTGTATCTCGATCTTACGTTCCCGTCGTCCGTGGTCACGCTCATCGATAATAACTCGTTCCCCGACCTGACGTTCGCCTTGATGTGCCCGATCATTGAGGAACCCGCTCCGACGCACCCTAACGCAACGTCCCGGAGCATCCCCGCGAACAATGCGTTCGCCTCGTCCGCCGCCAGCGCGGACGGGAACGCGCCCGATGCGGTGGCCGCTATCGCCGCCGGTATGAACTCCGCGTCCGACGTCACCGTATCATCTCCGCCGCCTTTCCGATGTTCACTCCCTTGTCGGCCTGCACCCTCATGATCGGCCCTTCGTATGACATGCCGCGGAGGCATGACTCGATCGAGGCGGCATCGTCCTGCGATATCGTGTCGACCTTGTTCATAAGAACGAGGTCCGCGGCGCCCATCTGATTCTTTAACGGGCGTTCAAACATATTGCGTACTTTCAAAAATCTTTCCGCGTCTACCATAATTATTGTAAATATCGACGTGACCGACAGCCCGGAAACCCCCTTCACCGCGTCGATGACCTGTTTCGGGTCCGCAATCCCTGTGGGTTCTATGATCGTTATATCCGGGTCTATATGCGCCTGCAGTGTGCGCAGCGCGTCGACCATCCCGGCCTTCATGGAGCAGCAGACGCACCCTCCGCGAAGCTCCTTCACCTTCATTCCGCTGCGTTCGAGTATCTCGCCGTCTATGCCCACGCTGCCTATCTCGTTCTCAAGTATCGCGATCCTGTGCCCGCTGTCGCAGAGGATATCGGCGATCCCGAGTATCGCCGAGGTCTTCCCGGAGCCTAACATTCCGGAAACAATGAGCAAACGCATGTTACGCAATATCACGACGGTTAGAAATACTATACCGTCGGATCTGCATCCAGAGTGCCTTCAAAGAGGCAATTCATGTGTTCTATCTCATTCGATATCCTGAAATTCCTGCATACCGGGCATTCCACGTCCTTCCTGAGATGCTTCTTAAGTTTCACCGTCCTTCTGTCAAGGGAAACGATACTGCCGCACTTGCAATATATGTTCGACATTTCCTCCTTGACCACATGGTCGATCGTAAAGAAGACCGCCGGGCGACGCTCCGTTTCGAAACGCGGCATATCTTTAGCGTCCGCTATTGTTAACATATTTCTTTTCCTCACACTCTCCCTCATTACCAGAGCAATATATCAGCCGAAGAACGGCTGGCCGAATGCCCTTGGGTAGTCTATCCGCAGAGTGCATATAAGCCTTTTGACAATCCTCTTTGAAGAGATTATATAACCTACAAAATAATTGGTAATTCACGTTGTTAAGAGAAAAGTATACCTGCAAAAACGGAACATGCGGTGTGATAAAAGATGTCACAGCTCCCCCAGCTGTTTCAGCTGGGCTATCACGTATTCTCTGATCTCCTTGGGCTTTTTTGTTGCCGTTCTCTTTCCGGCCCTCATCAGCGGGACCTCGCACATCGTCATCCGTGAGCCGCACGCGCATTTCAGGTCATCGTCCGGGGACAGCGATACATCCATCGAAAGACAGCGTTCGCACCTGTACGTATATTTACGGCCGCCGAACTTTCCCTTCTTGGATATGGACGACCCGTTCTTGCAGACCAGGTCCATCGATATGTCCAGCGTGGGCGCGTTGCTTATCGACGTCCCGACCCCGAAACCGGACACGGCTGTGACCATCAGGTCTTTGATGCTGTTCTCATCGAGCCCTCCGGACGCGATGATCCTCACGTCCCTGTAGCCCTTGGAATCGAGTTCCCACCTCACTTCCTGTATGATCTCCTTGAATGAGCCTCTCCTTGAGCTCGGCGTATCCAGTCTCACCCCTTTCAGGTCCTTTATCGTCTCGCACGCTTTGATCGATGCCTCGCGCTCGTCCGAGAACGTATCTATCAACATTATTCTGGGGACGCTCTTCTCTATTATCTCGTCGAACGCCCTGAACGCCGCCTCGTCGGAGCCCATCATCAGCATCAGCGAGTGCGGTACCGTACCGACAGCCTCCTTCCCGATGATGTCCGCGCCGATCTTCGACGCTACGTCGTCGCATCCGCCGATGTACGCGGACCGGTCCAATACGCCCGATATCGCGGGGTGCATCCTGCGGTTGCCGAATGCCATCACTGTGCGGTCCTTCGCGGCGCACCTTACGCGCGCCGCCGCGGTGGCGACGCCGGACGGATGGCACAGCATCCCCAGCATCGCCGTCTCCATCTCACCGAATTCCGTGTAGCGGCCGCGGACGTTCATCAGCGGCACGCGGATGCCCTTCGGGGACCGCGACCTGAATATCGTCCCCTCCGGGACGCCGAATATGTCAACGTTGATACCTTCCATCAGACGCAATACCTCCTCGGTGCCGCAAAGCACCGCCCACGGCCACTTGTTCGGTAACGAGCCTAATGTGAACTCCGCCCACACGTCCGTGCTTTCCAATCCCTTGGAGTTGAGGATCTTGTTCGTCCTCTCGAAGTATACGTCCGTTGTGTATGCATCGCGTATCTCTTTCTCATCGGCGGCAAAGAGTCTCTCCAAATCAACACCTTTCATAGGGTGAATGTCCTCTTCCCTAAAAATACCGCTCTCTGCCCCAATTCCTCCTCGATCCTGAGAAGGCGGTTGTACTTCGCAGTTCTCTCTCCGCGCGCCGGCGCGCCCGTCTTTATCTGACCGGCGCCCCAGCCCACCGAGAGGTCCGCGATCGTCACATCCTCGGATTCCCCGGAACGGTGCGATACCACGACCGCGTAACCGTTGTCGAAGCTCATCCTCGCCGCGTTCCCGGCCTCGGTGACCGTGCCTATTTGATTGACTTTCAGCAGCAGCGCATTGGTGGCGCCCATCTCGATCCCGTGCGCCAGACGTTTCGTGTTCGTCACGTACAGGTCGTCGCCCACCACCTGCACGTTATTCCCGACCTTTGCGGTCAGCGCGGCGGTGGATTCGAAATCGTCCTCGAAGAACGGATCTTCAATGCTTATCAGCGGATACGATCCGGTGAACGATACGTAATGATCGACGAGCTCGCCGGCCGTCAGTCTCATGCCGTCGACGGAATATCTTCCGTTCTCGAAGAATTCGCTGGACGCGGCGTCCAGCGCCATGAATATGTCCTTTCCCGGGGTGTATCCTGCTAACGATATCGAATCGACGATCACGTTCATCGCGTCGGCGGAATTCTTAAGCGGCGGGGCGAATCCTCCCTCGTCGCCGATGTTCACCGCAGCAGGCCCGTACCTTTTCTTCAGCAGTGTCTTCAGCGAGGCGTATACCTCCGATGCCATCCTCAGGCATTCCGCGAAGTTCTGCGCGCCCGCAGGTATGATCATGAACTCCTGTATCGCTAAGTCTCCGCCCGCGTGCTTCCCGCCGTTGATGATGTTGAACATCGGTACGGGTAACGTAACGCCGTCGTCGCCTATGTGCCTGTATAGCGGTATGTTTTCAGAAAATGCGCCGGCGTGCGCCGCCGCAAAGGAAACGGCGGTAAGCGCATTCCCTCCGAGTCTTGTCTTGTTCTCCGTTCCGTCAAGGTCGATCATCGCCTGATCTATTGCCTTTTGATCGGTGACATCCATTCCTTTCAATTTTTTGGCTATCTCATTCCTGATGTTATCGACGGCATTCAGAACGCCTTTTCCCATGTACCTCACTCCGCCGTCCCTGAGCTCATGCGCCTCAAATGTTCCTGTTGATGCGCCGGAAGGTGCTATCGCCGATATCTTACATCCGTTCACCGTTATCTCAGCTTCCACGGTAGGATTCCCTCTGGAATCAAGTACCTCTCTTGCCCAAACGCGTTCGATCCTCATCAATTCTTCCCCCTTTGCCAAAGGTGATATTACGGTCGTCCGAATCGACTGGTAGTATATTAATTGTGACGGACACGAAAATATGGGAAATACATTCAGTGAAGAATGTAATGAAAAAAGGTCGTGAGACCTTGTTCATAAGCAGATGC
>JAIRTZ010000066.1 GCA_031254685.1 Methanomassiliicoccaceae archaeon | reverse complement strand
CTCTCTTCCCCCTCGTCCATTCGTTCCCTCCGTATGAAAATAGGGAGGGGCGGCCGCCCCTCTCTGTTTATACGTTATACTGTTATCTCTTTGAAGCTTATCGCTCCGGTGTCACCGCCTACCATCTGGAATACGAATCCCGCCGTCGGTTCGCTGAACCCGTACGTTTCGTTATACGCTGTGATCAGGTCGGCGATGTGCAATCCTGTATCAACGCCGCACATCTCCGCCACCGCGACCCATGCGGCGAATGACAGCATCCCGGACATGATGTTCGTGTTGAACACGTAGACCTCATTCTCGGACACCGCGGTCAGGTTGTAACCGGGAAGGTTGCTGTTCTCCCAGATGCCGAGGGCGCCGCGGGCCATGGCCGAGCCTGCGCCTGCGGAGGTGCTGGAACTCCCGCGTATGAACACCTTGCTTATTCCGTTGTCCTGGTCCTCCTTCATCACGACCTCTCTGATCCCGTCCGCACCCGAGGGATTCGTCGGGCCGACGAGGTTCGCGGATGATAATCCCATATTCCGGAGCGCGTTCTTGCCGTATATCTGTTCGATCATCAGGCTTCCTCCCGCCGTTTGGTTGTAGAAGGTACCTCCGCCGGCGGCGGTGCCCGTGAAGTACAGGAATGTCGCGTCAACCTTGCCGTCTGCCGCCACGGCGGCCTTGACGGTATTGACAACGTTGTTGTACATGTTCAGGTAGCTGTTGTACGCAGCCATCATTTTCGGGTTCCTTTCCCCTCCGAACAGTATGGTGAGCTTTTCCAGGTCTTCCAGGGCGGTGTCGCCGAAGCAGTCCAACCGTATCACGGTTATCCCGAGCTGCTTGCACTGTGCCTCCTGCGTGGGGCTCAGGGTCATCGACGAGACCGGCGCAATGATGTATTTGCATCCGGAGATGTCTATCACGGCCTCGGCCGTCAGTGTACGTGCTTCGGGCATATGGATGGAATTCGGGAACAGCACTTTATAAGTGGCATAGTTCTCATCGTCCAGGGCCGAACTGCTCGAGTAGAAGCACAGACCCTTCAGTTCATCGGTCAGACCGAGCACCTTCATTGCTTTAGGCACGTTCGTGTTCACGGTAATGACACCGGTGAGAGGTTCGCTCAGAGTTATTTTGGTTCCGCTCCCGTCAATGATCTCCGTCGGTCCGTAGTCATGGCTCTCTGCGCCTCCGTTGTCCTTGGTCGCAAAGTATGCCACGGCGGCACCCCCGCAGACGATGGCGGCCACAATGATCGCTATTATCTTTACGTTCATGTTACGTTCCCCATAGATGGCTGGATGTATAATCCACTTTGTAGTTGGATGTATAAGCCAACACTGTATATAATCATATAGACTCAATCTGCCGTTCCCGGTAGATTCATAAAAGATACCGCGCAACGGCCGGCAAACTCATTTCATGTCACGAAGCGGTAACGTCACATCGAAATACAGCTCGGGGCGCCTTGAGCCGAAAAAGTCGGTATCCCGCATATTCGTCCTGTCTTCGATGTGCACACGCTTCGCCATATCCCCTTTCAGGACGGCCGTGAGCATCGATCCCTTGCCGGCGCGGTCCTCCGCGACGATGTTCCCGCGCGGATCGATAATGATCGCTCCGCCGCCCCTCTCTTCCTTCACGTAGTTGCACGCGGCAACGAACACACCGTTGTCGTACGCCCGCGCGGGCAGGTACTTCTTCCACGTATCCATTCTGTGATCGATGTCCATCGGCGTCGCGAACGGCATGAGGATGAGTTCCGCGCCGCGGTATGCGAGGCACGTCGTTATCTCGGGGAAATGGGATTCGATGCACATCTGGAATCCGATCCTTACCTTTCCGGTGTCCGTGACCTTGAATTCGTTCCCCGGCGTGAAATGTTCCTTTTCGAACTTTCCGAGGTGGGTCTTCCTGTATATCGAAAGCGTACCGTCCGTATCCGCCAGCGCGTGCGAGATATACGTTCCGTGATCATCCTTTTCCGCGAAGCCGAACGCTATCGCGGTACCGCGTTCGGCGGCGGCGGCCGATACGCGGGCGACGATGTCATCGTTCCTGCGGACCGCGTGCAGCGCCGAATCCGGAAGTTTGTACCCGGTGAGCGAAAGCTCCGGGAAACAAACGATATCGGATCCCTTCGCTTCATTCACGAACGACAGCATCCTGTCAAGGTTGCCGTCAAGGTCTCCCGCGAAGGACGGCGTCTGCACCATAGAGATACGAAGGTCTTTCATTCGGTCCCTCAGATCCTATATCCTCTCGGAGTTATCATCCGTCCGCCGGACACGTACGTCTGTGAGTTCCCGATCACGATCGTGGAGAACATGTCTATCTTCTCGTTCTTCAGGTTCCCGAGCGTTGTGATCGTGATGTTCTCGTCCTTCCGTCCGATGTTCCTGGCGATACCGGCAGGCGTGTCGGCGTTCCTGAATCTCATCAATATGTCGGCCGCCCTTTCCACGTAGTCCGTACGCTTCTTGCTCTTCGGGTTGTAAAGGCATACGATCATGTCGCCCTCTCCCGCGCATTGGACCCTTTTCATGATGAGGTCCAGCGGCGTCAGCAGGTCGCTCAGACTTATTATCGCAAGGTCGTGCATTAACGGTGCGCCGAGCAGCGACGCGGCGGCTGACGCCGCGGTTATGCCGGGGACGACGTCTATCTCTATCTCCGATCTGCGTTCCTCGGCTATCTGATAGACTATGCCGGCCATCCCGTATATCCCGGAGTCCCCGCTGCTCACGATGGCAACGTTCTTTCCTTTTTCCGCCTCCTCTATCGCGGCGGTGCATCTTTCCACTTCCCGCAACATCTTCGACGGCCTGTATTCCTTGTCGGGGAAGAACTCCTTCAGAAGGTCCGTATAAACGTCATATCCGTATATCACGTCGGCCTCCTGCACCGCGTCCGCGGCGCGGAACGTCATGTTCCCTTTGTCCCCGGGCCCGAAACCTATGACTGTGAGTTTTCCGGTCATCGTCACTCCTTC
>JAIRTZ010000049.1 GCA_031254685.1 Methanomassiliicoccaceae archaeon | reverse complement strand
GGACACGTACGATGACGAAGGCTATCCGATACAGATGGGCCTGATGGACCCACACATGGGCGTTATCGAACCGGGTCTGAGATGCAAGACGTGCGGATGCAAGGTAGACGAATGCCCCGGTGATTTCGGGCATATCGACCTGGCGATGCCGGTGATACACGTAGGTTTCATAAAAGATATCAAGACGTTGCTGGAGAGCACCTGCCGCAAATGCGGCCGCTTGATGTTAACGGAGGACCAGATAGAGGAATGCAGGCTCAACATGGGCCGCGTGGAGGAATTAGGGGGAGATACGGTCGATCTTAAGACCTTCACAAAGTCCACCGCGAAGGACGCGTCGTCGAAAGGGATGTGCCCGTACTGCGGCGAGGAACAGATAAAAATAAAATTGGACAAGCCGACCACTTTCAGAGAGGTCGACGATAACCATAAATTAACACCGAGGGAGGTGCGCGACCGTCTGGAGAGGATACCCGACGAAGATCTGAAAACGTTGGGTATGGATCCCGCGACGTGCAGGCCGGAATGGATGGTGCTCACCGCACTGGCAGTGCCTCCCGTCACGGTAAGGCCGTCCATAACGCTGGACACCGGCGACAGGTCCGAGGACGATCTGACGCACAAGCTCGTCGATGTTCTGAGGATCAACCAGAGGCTGAGAGAGAACAGGGACGCGGGAGCGCCGCAGCTGATCGTCGAGGACCTTTGGGAACTGCTGCAGTATCACGTGACCACGTATTTCGATAACCAGACATCGGGCATACCGCCCGCGAGGCACCGCTCCGGCCGTCCCCTGAAGACGCTGGCGCAGAGGCTGAAGGGCAAAGAGGGAAGATTCAGATCGAACCTCTCGGGAAAGCGCGTCAATTTCTCGGCGCGTACGGTGATATCGCCCGATCCGTTACTGTCAATAAACGAAGTGGGCGTTCCGACGAAGGCCGCACGCGAGCTTACGGTGCCCGTTCAGGCGAACGAGCACAACATCGCGCTGCTGAAGACGATCGTCGCACGCGGGCCGACCCCTCCGGAGGACGGGCCCTACATGCCCGGCGTGAACTACGTGATACGCCCCGACGGGAGAAGGATACGCGTGACGGAACGCAACGCCTTCGAGGTGTCCGAGCAGATCGATATCAATTACACGGTGGAGAGACAGCTCGTCGACGGCGACGTTGTATTGTTCAACAGGCAGCCGTCGCTGCACAGGATGTCCATGATGGCGCACCGCGTCCGCATAATGCCGGGGAAGACATTCCGCTTCAACCTGTGCGTCTGCCCTCCGTACAACGCCGACTTTGACGGTGACGAGATGAATCTGCACGTACTGCAGAGCGACGAGGCGCGCGCGGAAGCGCGCATCCTCATGCAGGTGCAGGAGAACATACTGTCGCCGAGGTACGGCGGCCCGATCATCGGAGCGATACACGATCACATCACCGGAGTATACTACTTAACGCACGGCAACCCGAAGTTCGACCGCGCCAGGGCATTGAACATCCTGTCGAAGCTGCCGAACGTCGAAATGCCGTCACCCGCCGGAAAGATCGACGGGAAGGAGTACTGGACGGGAAAACAGTTATTCTCAACGGTACTGCCGAAGAACCTGCGCGCGACGTTCAAAGCGTCGATCTGTCAGAACTGCGACAAATGCAGAGAAGAGAAGTGCGAGTACGATTCCTACGTAAGGGTAAGGGACGGCGTCCTTCTCTGCGGTACGATAGACGCGAAATCGATAGGCAACAGCAAGGGAAAGATACTCGACCGCATCGCAAGGGACTACGGCCCGGAAAGAGTGAGACAGTTCATAGATGAAGTTACGAGATTGGCGCTCGGAGCGATCATGGACCGCGGGTTCAGCACCGGTATCGATGACGAGGACATTCCCGAGGAGGCGAAGATGCAGATACAGGAGTTCAACCGCGAATGTATCGATAAGGTGACGTCATTCGTGCAGTCGTACCGTGACGGAACGTTGGACCAGATGCCGGGACGCTCGCTGCGTGAGACGCTCGAGGTCGAAGTGATGAAGGTGCTCGGGCAGGCGCGTGACCAGGCCGGACGTATCGCAGGGAAACACCTCGGTATGGAGAACTCCGCGGTGGTGATGGCAAAGTCCGGCGCAAGAGGTTCAATGTTAAACCTGTCGCAGATGGCCGGATGCGTCGGTCAGCAGGCCGTGCGCGGCGAGCGCCTTTCGAGAGGATACTGGAACCGAACATTGCCGCACTTCACAAAGGGCGACCTGGGAGCGTACGCGAAAGGTTTCGTTTCGAACTCGTACAAAACGGGACTGTCGCCGACAGAGTTCTTCTTCCACGCGATGGGAGGGCGCGAAGGTCTGGTGGACACCGCCGTGAGAACGTCAAGATCGGGTTACATGCAGCGCAGACTGATATCCGCGCTGGAGGACCTCAAACTGATGGGCGACGGGACGGTGCGCAACACCGCCGACACGATCATCCAATTCGAATACGGAGAGGACGGCGCCGACCCGGCGCGTTCGGTGCAGGGAAAGGCGATCGATCTTGACGACCTGTTCGCGGAGGTCCTCGGCGACGACGCCGACAAACTGCTCGACATAGAGACGAGAGAGGTCGGAGAGGATTACGGCACCATCGAAAAGGACGAGATGGAGTACATCGAGGAAGAGGAGAGCAGCTTCGACGAACCGGAATTCGGAGGTGAGTGACGTGGCTAAAAAAGACACAATGAACGCACTGCTGAAACGCGACATCGACGAAGCGGTCGCAGAAAAACTTCTGGAGAAGTACAGCACGCTCGGGGCGATAGCCGCCGCCGGCGCCGAAGAGCTCGTATCCATCGGGTTAACGGAGGAGGAAGCGTCATCGGTCATATCGAAGATAGGCAAGAGGGCGGCGCCCGTTAAGGTCGAGAAGGCAAAGAAGGTCGAGGAGACCGTAGAACAGATGGAGCTGGTCCACGTTCCGTACGAATTATCGGAAGAAGGAAAAAAGCTGAAGGCGATAGCCGAGCGCAGGGGGATCAAGGTGCCCCTGAAGATAATCGTCGACATCGCGAAGCGCCTGAACAAGGCGGACGTGGGCGACGAGGTTTATGAGAAACTGATCACCGTGGCGGCGCGCATGTACGGCGGCCACCGCATGGACCCGAACGAATCGGCAGGGATAATGGCGGCGCAGTCCATAGGCGAACCGGGAACGCAGATGACGATGCGTACCTTCCACTACGCAGGTGTCGCCGAGATCAACGTCACGCTGGGACTTCCGAGGCTGATCGCGATAGTCGACGCGAGACGCATACCGAGCACCCCGATGATGACCGGCCGCCTCATAGGGATGGCGGCGGAGGACGAGAATATCGCGAGGCTCGTATCATCGGAGATCGAGATGACCAATCTGCTCGATATCGCGTCGATAGAGACGGACATAACGAACATGCGTCTGATCATAAGACCGGACGCGCGTAAGATGGACGCCCGCGGCGTGAAGGCCGACGACATCGTCGAACGCCTGAACAAGGTCAAAGCGGCGCGCGGCCAGGTGGAGTTCAGGGACAACGATATAATCGTGGCGTCCGACGAACCGTCGTACAAGAAGCTGCAGACCGTTTACGACGCTGTGAAAGGCGTCAAGATCAAAGGCATCGACGGCATCATCCGCGCCGTTATCCGGAAGGATGAGAAGGCCGGCAACAAGTGGGTCATCTACACCGAGGGAAGCAATCTGCGCGAGGTGCTGAAAATAGCCGGCGTAGATCAGAACAGGACGATGACCAACAGCATCCTGGAGGTCGCGGACGTCCTCGGGATCGAGGCCGCAAGGAACTCGATAATACGCGAGGCCCACAATACGTTATCCGAACAGGGGCTCAGCGTTGACATAAGGCATATCATGCTCGTCGCCGACCTTATGACCAATGACGGTTACGTCAAGGCCATAGGCCGTCACGGCATATCGGGAAGAAAATCGAGCGTGCTCGCAAGGGCGGCGTTCGAAATAACCGCGGCGCATTTACTGCACGCGGCCATGGTAGGAGAGGTGGACCACCTCGACGGAGTGGCGGAGAATATCATAGTCGGTCAGCCGGTAACCCTTGGAACCGGGGCCGTCAATCTAATATACACGCCAAGGGGGAAGAAACAATGATAGACATAGGAAGAGCATTGAAATCGGCGATCACCACCGGACAGGTGGAGTTCGGCGTAGGACAGACAGAGAAAGCGGTAAAAAGCGGCAAGGCGCAGATGGTGATACTTGCAAGGAACTGCCCCAGCGATTTCCTCAAAGGGGATGTGAAGGTGAAAGTGCACGTCTACGAGGGGAACAACATGGAACTGGGCGCCCTTTGCGGTAAGCCGTTCTCGGTGTCCGCGTTAGCGGTCATCGACAAGGGAAGCTCCAACATCTTAACGCTGTGAGAACATGTCGAACGAAATAGTACTGACAGAAGACACGCTGATGTA
>JAIRTZ010000088.1 GCA_031254685.1 Methanomassiliicoccaceae archaeon | reverse complement strand
CAGGTACACGACCGCCTGTGTGATGTTGCCAGCCATTCTGTGGTCCCCTATGCAACACGAAGCGAGGCGCCGGTTATTAAACTGTGCTGTGAAAAGCGATACTCGCGACGAAAAACGTTTAATAAAGATGACATCATTAGCGTAATCGGATGCACTCGGATAAAGATACTATTAAAGATGTGGACGAAGGCGGAAAAGGGTCGATCGCACACAAACTGGCAGAGAACATGAAGGAGATCTCCATCACGGAGTTCTTTGAGAAGAACAAGCAGATCCTCGGTTTCGATTCGCGCACGAAATCATTGCTCATGGGAGTCAAGGAAGCTGTCGACAACTCACTGGACGCATGCGAGGAGGCGGACATACTCCCGGACGTCTACGTGAAGGTGGAGAAGGTCAACGATGACGACTACAACGTGACGATCGAGGACAACGGACCGGGTATCGTGCGCAAGAAGATACCGGACGTGTTCGGACGTCTGCTGTACGGGTCAAGATTCCACGCGCTGCGCCAATCAAGGGGGCAGCAGGGCATCGGGATATCGGCGACGGTGATGTTCGGGAACATCAATACCGGAAAACCGGCGCACATAAAGTCCAAGATCGACGGCACGGACGCCGTCGCGTGGAAGATGGACATCGTCATCGACACGAAGATCAACAGGCCTATAGTAACGAACGAACAGCCGTTCACATGGGAAGGGAAGGCGCACGGGACGCGCGTGGACTACTGCACGAAGGGCGAGTACAGAAAAGGCAAGCAGTCCATATACGAATACCTGAAGAACACGGCCATTGTGAACCCGCATGCGAAGATAACGTTCGATGACCCGGAAGGGAAGAGGCATACGTTCGAAAGGGCGACGGACACGCTGCCCGTGAAGTCCAAAGAGATAAAACCGCATCCGCAGGGCCGCGAGGTGGGCGACCTGCAGAAGATGCTGCAGCTCACACAGCAGAAAACGCTGAAAGCGTTCCTGAAGAACGATTTCTCAAGGATCACGGACAGGATAGCGGAGGAGATCCTTCAGGCGGCGAAGGTCACCGACAAGAAGGCGGCGGCGGTGACAAGGGAGGACTGTGTGGCCATCGTGAAAGCGATCGATACCGTTAAGATAATGGCCCCGCAGACCGATTGTCTGTCGCCGATCGGCGAGACCCTGATCAAGAAAGGTCTGATGACGGTGCTCGAGGGGCTGCGCCCCGATTATTACGCGCAGCCGGTGACACGCTCTCCGAGATCGGCCAACGGCAACCCGTTCCTTGTCGAGGCCGGGATCGTTTACGGCGGCGATATACCGGCGGACAGCGAAGTTTCGATACTGAGGATCGCGAACCGCGTCCCGCTGCTGTATCAGCCCGGGGCGTGCGCGATAACGAAAGCGGTCGAGAGCATGGACTGGAGACGTTACGGATTGGACCAGAGGGGCGGCTCCGGGAAGCCTTTCGGACCTGCGATAATACTCGTGCACGTGGCATCCACGAAGATCCCGTTCACCTCCGAGGGAAAGGAGGCGATAGCGAACAACGAGGACATACACAACGAGATCGTCCAGGCGCTGAGGCTCTGCGCGAGGAATCTGAAAAGCCATCTGAACAAGAAGGATAAAAAGGGCAAGACGCACGCGAAGTTCGAGATCGTCCAGCAGATACTTCCGGAGATGGCGTCAAAGTCTGCGAAGATGCTCAACCGGCCCGTTCCGGACCTCTCGCGGACGATATCGAAGATAATGAATGTCGTCTGGGTAGAACCGAAGAGCTCGTATGACGGGAAGAACAAGATTAAGAAGGTCACGTACAACGTGTATAACTACACAAGAGCGGAACGCTCGTTCAGGCTGCACGCGATACTTCCGAGGGAGGCGGTCAACGAAACGCTGCTGAGCGATCGTTTCCTGAACATGAACGACGAGGGAAAGGCAAACTGGGAGATACTCAGCGTCCCGCCGTTCACTTCCGTTTCGGTGTCATTCGACCTGGTCGGGAGCATGGCGGACACGTTCTCCGAATCGGACGTATATCTGTCCGGCGTAAATTCAGCGTTCGTCATGGGCGCCGATCCGTTACCGGGCGACTGGGGAATAAAAGGCATGGAGATCACGGAATCCGACACGGACGTGCCGGACGAGGCGGAAGAGGAAGAGGAAGAGGCCGCCGCGGATGACGACGACGGAAAGAGGAAAGGAGGGAAGGAAGATGACGAATGAGCGCCAGAAGATGACGATGGACAGACTGACGAAAATAGTCGAGTCCACATACAACCAGCTGAACGACGGCGAGATACCGTTAATGAACCTTCCCCTGAGGTCGAAGAGCAACATTGAATTCGATCCGAAGCACAATGTGTGGAAGTACGGCGACATGATGACCAGCCGTACCTGCAAGACCGTGAAGGGAGCGATGATGATGCTGCGCACGCTTCACATGATCGATTTCATCGACGGGATGATCAAGGATAACCGTTCGTCCACGCTGAGAGAGATGTACTACATATCCGAAGGCTGGGGCAACAGCAAGTTCACGTCGCAGGACGAGAGCGACCTCCTCGCCGAAGATCTCGAGATCGTATCGACGTGCATGAGAGAGGATTTTAAATTAAAGCCCGAGGACGACGGCGCGAAAGTTTACGGGGACGTGACGATAACCGAGGTAAACCGCAAAGGCGAAAAGAAAACATTCAACTGCCGCGACGTAGGCGATTCCGGTTACGGGATACCGTTCAACGTTGAAAAGGAAAAAGTGACGATCAAACCGGGCAACGCGAAATTCATCATCGCGATAGAGACGGGTGGTATGTACGACCGTCTCATCGAGAACGGGTTTGACGAAAAGCATAAGGCGCTGCTCGTACACCTGAAGGGACAGCCAGCGAGGAGTACGAGACGTTTCATAAAAAGATTGAACGAGGAGCTGAAATTACCGGTGACGGTGTTCACCGACGGCGACCCGTGGTCGTTCCGCATCTTCGCGTCGGTGGCGTACGGTGCGATCAAAACAGCTCACATCTCCGATTATCTGGCGACGCCCACGGCGCAGTTCATCGGTATCACGGCGACCGATATCTTAAACTATAAGCTGCCCACGGACAAACTGAGCGACCAGGACGTGGCGGCGCTCAAGAGCGAACTGACCGACCCGAGGTTCAAGGACGAGTTCTGGGTGTCTGAGATCGAAGCGATGTTAGGGATGAAGAAGAAGGCCGAACAGCAGGCGCTGGCCAAATACGGTCTTGATTTCGTCACAGACAAGTACCTTCCGGACAAATTGACGGACCTGGGCGTACTTTAAACTTTATGGGCCCCGCGGCCCCGTTCCGTACGGGGCCCGGGCCGTCCTGTTCCGTATCAGGACATGTTCCTTTTGAAAGACGGTATTCCCGCTTACCCGCCCTCGTCCGTCCTGCAGATCGGCATGCGGTCATTATTTGTAAGAAACAATCGGTACGCGTGTCATTTGTATCGGATAATTTGTAAGTATCCAAACGAATGGACGGGGTACTCTTCAAGAAGATTGTTTTTATGCCCGCCTCTGCCCAACAGACTACTCCATGGCCGTCTTTCATTCCATCTCGGTGATCCAGTTCGCTGACTGTATCTCCGTGTCCAGTATCCTGTATCTCTGCGAAAGCGCATCGATCTGTTTCTGGAGCTCCTCCATCGAGACTATCGTTCTCATTTTCAGTTCTGTGCGCGTCAGCCTGAAATCCTTCGTCTGCGCCGCCGTTGTGATCACCGTCAGGAGGTTCTGTTTTTTCAACAGCGTCTCCCTCTCGACGATGGCTTCGGATATCGTCAGTCCGTTCGGCAGTGTTGCCTTGTTGTTGCATGCGTTGATCCTTTTGATAAGAACGCAAAGCTGCTCTGTCAGTTCGAGTGTCTCGTCGATCAGTTTTTGCGGGTTTTCGAGCGGTTCGTCATTTTCCTGCACCTTTATGTTCGAAAGCACCCTGCTCTGCAGATATGTGATCTTTTTCTGGTATTCTGCGCGAAGTAACAACGCTTCAGCCAATTTCATTTTTTCTTTCCTCCGAATTCCACCGTACGCACACTTCCACTATTTAAGCCCATCCATGGCCGGCGTGCTGCGCCCAGAGTATACAATTTGTACATATGTCCGATCTGATCTGCCGGCCGGGCAGTTCCTCCGTCAGGTTCGCGCCGCAGACAATTATGAGCGTCCTGCCGGTATCAGGCGGACGCATCTTTTATTCGTGAGATGACGAAGTCCTTCTCCATCGTCGCCAGGAAGTGCCCCAGCCTCGGGCCGGACGTCCTGTTTATCA
>JAIRTZ010000037.1 GCA_031254685.1 Methanomassiliicoccaceae archaeon | reverse complement strand
ATATCGCTGTTCGCGATACGGACGATGAAGTTGAAGTTCTCGTCCTCGACCTTCTTCGGCGCCTCTTTCTTTGCTGCTGCCATTCGTATTCCACTCCAAGTATTGTCGTTCACGTAACCGCTTCACTGTGAAGCAAGGACACACCTGCACCAAAACACGGCCGTTTTGAGAGAAGGAACGGCTGCAGACATCTGTCATCGAGCCACCCGCGTATGCGGGTATTTGGGTTTACGCTGAACTGCGGATACACTCCCTATTTAAAAGCTTTACGTGCACGCGCAGTGAAGGGTGAAAAGTGCTGGAAACCGGATTCGAACCGGTGAACCCCTACGAGAACAGATCTTGAGTCTGTCGCCTTTGACCAGGCTTGGCTATTCCAGCGTTAGACCACTGTAACATGGAATCGTAGATAAAACTTGTCCATTTCCGACAGCGCCGATATCAAAGAAGGGTGGTTATCACGGTGCCGTTACCGCCCACGTACACCGTGTGTTCGGATTGCGTCACACATCCTTTCTTCACTTCCGCGAGCTGCGCGTACATTGTGACGAGGCCGTGCCTCAGCAGCTTGTTCAGCATCTGCCCCGCTTTCGGCTGGGGGCACCAGCGTTCGCAGAACGGGAATGACACGAACTCGTTCGATATATCGTCATAGAAGCTCTTCAGCTCCCGGTCCGCGATCGGACGTTCCGGCGCGATCTTGTATATGTTCCCCGGCCTCGCCGTTTTTATCATTCCCTGTCCGTTGGTCGCGAACGGTTCGACCGCGATTATCATCCCCGGTTTGATCTGCGTCCTGTTGCTGTCGTTGACGTTCGGTATGGAAAGTCCCGAATGAAGATTGAATTTCTTTATCTCGTGGCCTGTGAGATTTGCTATCGGTCTGAAACCGTCCTGCCTTATGGTCGCGTCCACGGCCGTCCCTATCTCGTTGACCGGGACGCCTGCGCCGATGAACTCCATGACGGCGTCCCTTGCTTTGACGGAACTTTCGATCATCTTTCTGAAAGACCTCGTCCCGACCTCGACCGTACCGGCGGTGTCGCCCACCCAGCCGTCGATGTGCGCTCCGACGTCGACCTTCACGACATCGCCTATCTCGAAGCGCGACCTGTCGCCGACGGACGGGGTGTAATGAGCGGCCACCTCGTTGATGCTGAGGTTGCACGGGAACGCGGGCTTTGCGCCGTTCTTCCGTATGTACGATTCCACCTCTTCCGCGACGTCATACAATTTAACGTTCTCGGAGACCATGTCCATCCCTATGCGCAGCGCCTGCGCGGCTATCGCGCCCGCCTTCTTCAGAGCCTCCAGCTCGTCGGGGGTCAGCATCTGAGAACATCCTCTATCTGTTTCTTCGTTATCGCGCCCTGCCTTATTATCTCGACCTCGCCGTCCATTAACCAGATGATCGTGGACGGTTTCCCGAGAGGGCACGGCCCGTCGTCTATGTACGCGGCCACTGCGTCTCCGAGGTCGCGCTTAGCTTCCTCCATCCTCACCGGATCGGGCCTTGAGTGAAGGTTCGCGGACGTCGCCACGATCGGACCTGTCTTTCTCATGATCTGCATCGCTGCCGGATGATCGGGTATCCGTATACCGACCTTCTGCGAGTTGGACGTCACTATATCGGGAACGTTCTCGTTCTTCCTTACGATTATCGTCAGCGGCCCGGGCATGAACATGTCGATCAGCTTCTCCGCGTTCTCGTCGATGTCCGCGATCTTCGCCGCCATCCTCTTGTCCGCGACGCCGACCGAAAGCGGCATGTCGAACGGTCTGTGCTTCGCAAGGAACACTTTCTTCATTGCCGATTCGTTGAATATGTCCGCGCCTATACCGTAGACGGTCTCCGACGGATATACGATCAATCCGCCGTCATCTATGACGCCGGTGATCTCCCTCAGATCGTTCGCGGACAGTTTTCCGTTCTTGCAGCCGTATACCTTCATATCCTCACCCCCATCATTCTCAGCCCGTTCGTTATGTGTACGTTCCCTCCCTTGGGAACGGCCGGGCCGTGGCCGGGATAGAAACCGTTAATCTTCAGCGTATTTAACTTTTTCAGCGAATCGATCAGCTGATCCGCGTTACCGGTGGGGAGATCGCATCTTCCGATGCCTCCCACAAAGACCGTGTCCCCGGAGAACAGCGCGCCCGTGACCTCGTCGAACAGACAGATACTGCCGATCGTGTGCCCCGGCGTCGCGATCGCTCTCAATCTGTGGCCTCCGATGTCGATGATGTCGCCTTCCCCGAGCTCCTTTACGTCCATCGGTTCGAGCGCTCCGCCGAACCGTTCGCCGAGCGTCGACGCGCGGTCCCCTTTCCTCAGGGGTTCCGCGTCGCCCTTTCCCGTGTATACTTCCGACGGGCCGAACTCTTTGATTATCGCGTTGGCACCGCCGACGTGGTCGTAATGCCTGTGCGTCAGTATGAGGATGTCGAGCTTGCGGCCGTTGAGCATTTTTCTGACGGACGCGTTTATGTCCTCCCACTGAAAGCCTATGCCCGAATCTATGAGAACGGTCCTGTCGCCCGAAACAAGGTAAATATTCGAGTCGAACAGCTGTGCCAGATCAACCTGTTCTATTGCCATTACGTTTGATAGACTGATAAAATATAAAACAATTGTGAATCAACGGCCTGCGTATCGCAGATCTGAAAAAAGAAAAATTAAGGAGAGGGTCTCCCCTCTTTTTTAAAACGCTGTCACGCGGATCTCTTCTTCAGGACGAGGAAGTACAGCGCGGCGATCACCAGGGCCAGCACCACGACGATCAGCACGATGTACAATATCGGGAATCCGCCGCCTCCGGCCGCCGATATCTTCAGGTTCACGGATGCGCTTCCGCCGTCCTTGAAGACGACGTCGACCGCATGCGTCCCTGCCGGCAGCGTTTCCAGGTATGACGCCTTCAGCGTCACTATCGTGCTGCCCTCCGTCACTGTGTACTTTGCCTCATCTATCTTCACGCCGCTAACCCTTACCTCATCGAATTCCGCGAAGTCGTGGTCGACGGTCATCGTGAAGCCTCCGGACGAGCCTTTGGTCCACTCGGCCGCCGGAGGTTCCGTGAATGCGTACTCCGTCTCCCAAACGGCCGCGACGGTCACGTTCGATGTGCCTATCTTGAGCGTATCGCCCGAGAGGACCGCGCCTGTGCCGCCCGATGCGATCTCCCATCTGAGCTTCTTGCCGTCCTGCGCCGGGGATGTCAGCGTTACGGTCGTGCCGGTCTTGCCGGATGCCGGCGATGCCGTCCCTCCGATCGCCGTTACCGTATACGTTATATCATCCCATGCCGCCAGGATGTTAACGTTCATCGTTCCGATGATGAATGTGTTGTCTGTCAACATCACACCGCCGGACGTCACGACCCACATCTTGAACTCCTTGCCTGCCGGGGGCGTTCCCGGGGTGAGCGTCACGACCGTTCCGGCCGGTCCGGATGCCGGCGACGCCGTTCCGCCCGTGACCGTCACAGTGAACGGCGTAGTGGACACGGGCAGCGAGATGTTCACGCTGATCTGGTCCGAGGACATCCATTCGGCCGTTCCGTCCGCCGTCAGATAGTAGATGCGCAGTTCGTAGATGCCGCTGTGCGCCGGTGTGCTGACGCTGTGCGTCATTGAGTTCACGGTGCCCACGGGCGTACCGCCGGGCACGCCGATCTTGAACCACTGTATATCGCATACGACACCGGCAAGGTCGAACACCGCGGACAGTGTCGCCGGGTTGCCGTCGGCTACCTTCACGATGTCCGCGCTCTTCGAGACGAACACCGGGAATGCGGATGCGGTCACGTTGGCGGTGTTCGGATATATCACGTTCCTCGGCCCGGAGGCAGAGGTGTTGTTGACCAGTCCGCCGGATATCGTGACCGGCAATGTCGAATTGGCCATGGTTATCGTCCCGCCCGTTCCGGATGTGTTCCTGCTCGTCACAAGCGTCGGTACGGCGGGGTCCGCCTGCGAAATGCTGACGGGTCCGAAGCTGTTTATCGCACCGCCGAACGAGTTGTTCGAGCTGACAGTTCCGCCGGATATCGTGATCACTGCCGAATCAGCGGCGCTGTATATCGTATAGTTATTGGTCGTTGAGCTGACAGTTCCGCCGGATATCGTGACGGTCCCTGTGGAAGAGACTATCGCATAGCTGCCGCTGGATATCGTTCCGCCGGATATCGTGACGGCGCCTGAGTTATTATCTATAAGGTAACCTGCCGCTGAGGTCATCGTTCCGCCGGATATCGTGATGGCACCGGAGGTATGGTTCTTGATCCCGGAACCGTTCCCTGCGTTGAGTGTTCCGCCGGATACCGTGATCGTCCCTGTGGAATAGCTCTCGATCATCATGCTGCCGATCGCACTGACCGTTCCGCCGGATATCGTGAGGGTCGCGGTACCGCTGAGATACATTGCCGTGGCGCCGGCCTGCGTTGCACTGACCGTCCCGTTGGAGATCGTCACTGCGGCGGTAGACCTGATCGCCGTGCCGTTGTTCTTAGCGGTGACCGTTCCGCCGGTGACGTTCACTGCGCCTGCGGACTCGATCGCACTACCGCCGTTCGCACTGACCGTTCCGCCGGATACGTTCACTGTGCCCGCGGACTCATTGTATATTGTGCGGCTGACCCCGGCGCTGATCTCTCCGCCGGATACGTTCACTGTGCCCGTGGACCTATTTAGGATCGCATATCCATTTGAGTTGATCTCACCGCCGGATACGTTCACTGTGCCCGTGGACACATTTTCTACCGCCGAGCCGTTCGTTGCGGAGATCGTTCCGCCGGAGATGTTCACATCGCCGGTGCCGTTGTTCATGATCGACGAGCTGTTCCCTCCGATGATCTCCGTACCGGGCGCATCCACGTAGAGGGACGCGCCCCCCAGCTTGAAGATGTCGCTGCTGCCGGACACTTTGCCCTCGATCACGTAAATACCGTTATTCAGTTGGGCAGTGTTAAAGCCGAGTTCTATCACCGTCACACCGTCGAAACCGAATAACAGCTTCGTGACAATACCGTCGTTCGTGGCGTCAATGCTGTTCATGATGTTCTGTATCGTGTTCGGCGGTATCGTTGTCGGTCCATCCGCCGTAAATGACGACGGGCCGGTCCCGAGTATCGTATATACACGGTCAATGCGCTCGATCCCTGGCGGCGGCGCGCCCAGCGAAGCGGCGCCGTCACCGGATTCAGAGATGCCCGGCAGCGCTGTGAGCGCAAGCGCGAGCATCACTGCCAGCGCTGCAACTGTCAATATTTTTTTCATTTACTTACTCCCCAATACGTAAATTGCCGGCCCTATGGAAGAGGGCCTTCGCATCTATCAACGCAACCATGTGATATTAAAGTCATAGTTTACAAAATATACTGATATCGGGGCTCAGGAACGACGTGGATCGTTCCGGGGATGAGTTATCTTCATACGTTGCACTGTATCAGAAATTCGAAAAAATGGAAAGTGTAAGTTGTTTGTTGAGGATGAGAGTTTTTTCATACGCAAACCTGTTTGACTGCTAGACCACACCCCAGCGACGTCAAAAGAACTTTAGTAAGCGCGGACTGAATACCTCGGAGTGAACCTCGGTACGGACATCCCGCTCCTAT
>JAIRTZ010000038.1 GCA_031254685.1 Methanomassiliicoccaceae archaeon | reverse complement strand
CTCGGCACAGACCTCCGGAATGTCTTCCGCGATCTCGATCTCTGCGATCTCCGGTACTTCTATGACCTCTTCCGCTTCGACCTCAACGTATGCGGCCGGGGGTTCCGTTACTTCTTCCGCGATCTCGATCTCTGCTGTCTCCGGTACTTCTATGACCTCTTCCGCTTCGATCTCAACGTATGCCTCGGGCACCTCTTCCGCAGCCTCGGTGACTGCGATCTCCGGTACTTCTATGACCTCTTCCGCTTCGATCTCAACAGATGCTTCGGGAATATCTTCTGGAGCCTCAATGTCCGCAATGACCGGTGCTTCCGCGATCTCTTCCGCTTCGATCTCAGCAGATGCTTCGGGAATATCTTCGGGAGCCTCTGCCTCCGCGATCTCCGGCACTTCCGCGATCTCTTCCGCTTCGATCTCAACGTATGCGGCCGGGGGTTCCGTTACTTCTTCGGGCATCCCGATCTCGGCGGACGGAACGTATTCTTCCGGTATCTCTTCCCTTACGGGGACGAATGTCACTTCCGGCGCTGTCTCCGCGGCCGCGGATGCCGCCACGGATACCTCTGCGTCGCATTCCTCTATCTCCTCAGGGACCGCCGGCGCGGCCGTCTCGGGCACGGGGCGCATCTCGGTCTCCGATATCACCTCGGACACGCTCTTGGCGGGCTCCTTCTTGTGCAATACCCGATCGAGCAGCGAGGTGCGCGCCACGGCCTCGTGCCTCACGGGCGCGTCCACCTGCACCTCGGTGTGCTTCCTCGGGCCTTTGTCCTTGTTCTTTACCTTCATCCTTTCGGCGAGCGCTGTGCTCTCCTTCTTCGGCTCGGGCGCGGGCGCCGCTTCCTTCGCCGGCTTCGCCTGCTTGCCCAATATCCTGTCCGACAGGCTTCTCCTGGGAAGGAAATCGTAACCGTCGTCGAAAGCGTCGTTCGGCGCCGCTACAGCGGCCGCCGGCTCCTCTTTGACCGTTTCCTGTATTGTTTCCGGAACGGCCGTCTTCTCTTCAACGGGGACCTTCACCTCGGCGGCGATCCTCTCTTCAGCGGGTGCCTTTACCTCGGCGACGGTCCTCTTTTCCTCGACAACCGTCTTCTTGATCTCGAACAGCGGCCTCTTCTCTTCTGCCGCGACCTTTGTCTCGGCGGCCGCCCTCTTCTCTTCTGCCGGCGACTTTCTCAGTTCCAGCAGCGGCCTCTTCTCCTCTGCCGCGGCCTTTGTCCCGGCCTTGTCCGCAACGGTCGCCGCCGGCGCGATGACCGCGGATATGCTCCCGGTATCGTCAACAACGTCGATCTCGACGACATCCCGGACCTCCGCGGCCGTTTCTTCCGGTACGGCGGCGTCGGGGACCGTTTCGGTGATCCCCGCCTCGGCGGTGTCCCCGATATCGTCGATATCTTCGATCACCCTCCGGTCTCCGTCCTCGAACGTTATCTTTCTGTCGTAACCTTCCTCTGCCTCCGAGCCGACCGCCAATCCTATCCTTTCGGAGAACCTTACGGAACCCGAGGACCTCACGGTGCTCGTGTGTATGACCTTCACATCTTTCCCACTGTCGGGATCAGGTATGTCCTCGGACATCTTCGGCGGAACCGCGTCCGTCGGCGCGGCATTCGGCCTGAGCGCGGAGAATCTTTCCCTTATGCTTACGCCTGTGCGCGGAGCCGTCGCTGTTTCCTCTTTCTTACCGCCCGTCGCACGTTTCAGAGAGCCGACCAACCCTCCGAGCACACCTTTTCCCTTAGAGGTTCTGCTAGTATTCGCATCACCCATGCTATCCCATCCGTACTCGATAACTACGTACTCATTGATAAACGTTTCATATAGAGCGCGGGCATTCGCATGCGTGTTTAACCGTTTATAAAGAAAAGTTCACAGTCCCCTTACGAACTTCACGTAATCGGCCTTTCCCGTGCCGTATAATTCCCTCATCATCTCCCCGAACCTGTCGGGATCGCCGGCGAGTATCATCACCTCAAGGCATTTTTTACTCTGCAGATGCGAGTGCAGCTGCGTTTTTATCATCCCCTCGTATTTGTGCTGAAGCATTCCGATCCATCTGTCGCTGTGCGTGCCGTGCACTATTATCAATACGCCTTCGACGCTGCCTTCCGTATCTTCGATGTTCTCCATCTCCGATTCGGCTATATTGATCGCCGCGCGGACCGTCTCCGAACGTCCCGCGAGTTCCAGACCTTTCTGTATCCTGTCCAATGAGTCCATGCTCTCGTCGGATAACGATACGCTTATCACTGCCATTTTTGCCACCTTATTAAGAAACGTATGCCCGATAACGTATATGTTAATAACTATGTGCCAAATGTTTAATAACAGTTCCTTTTTCTTTCGGATATGTTCGACGGGATGAGCCTGTACGCGGTCTTGCTCATATTCGCTGCTGTCGTCCTCATCGTCTCCGCGGCCGGGGCCCTGCTGCCGAGGGTCGTGAGACTGAATATGAGGCAGGTGCACCTGATGGTGGCGCTTTCCGCAGGGATATTCCTCGGAATATTGTTCTTCATGCTCCTTCCCGAGACCTTTCACGAGGCGCACGAAAGAGAAATGGACGCCGTCGCGTGGATCGTCGGCGGTTTTCTTGTCGTTCTGTTCATAGACGTGTTCCTGAAGTGGAGGCATATGTCCTCGTGCCCGTGCGAGGAATGCCACGATAACGACCACCGCCACGAGATAACATCATTCACCGCGTTCGTCGGTCTCGCTATACACGCGGCGGTCGACGGCGTTGTGATAAGCATCGCGCTGACCGCGGACTCCGATATCGGACTGATCGCGCTGGCCGGCATCTCGCTTCATAAGTTCGTCGAACTTTTTGCGCTGTCGTCGACGTTCATGCTCACCGACATGAGCAGGAAGGAAGCTCTGTTCTATCTCGGATCGTTCACGCTGATAACCCCTATCGCCGCGTTCGTATGCATGCCCGTCGTCGATATCCTTGAGAACATCGGCGACAGCATATTCGTGCCGCTCGCGATCGCGACGGGGACTTTCCTGTACGTGAGCATATACGCCCTGCTGCCGGAGGCGTTCCATGAACGCAGGGACAGTATGATATCTTTCGCGCTCGTGGTCGCCGGTATCGCCGCCATTGCGCTGATATCCCTGTTCCTCGGGGATGCGCACTGAGGGAATATTTTAATTACAAGGCACGTTCTGCCTTTTGTTGCAATGATAGACGAGGACGTGCTCTGGATCATCTTCATCATTCTTGTGGCCGGTCTGCTGATATTGGACCTCGGCATCATAAACAGGAAGAAGGAGGACGTGAGCTTCAGGAAGGCCTGCGCCCTCTCCGTGTTCTGGATATCCGTCGGGCTGGCGTTCGGGGTGCTCATCTGCCTCGTGTACGGGATGGGGCACGCGTACGAGTACTACGCCGCGTACGCCATCGAGGAGATGATGAGCATTGACAATCTGTTCGTGTTCATCATCATCTTTTCGTATTTTCAGGTGCCGAAGGAATACCAGCACAAGGCGCTTTTCTACGGGATACTCGGTGCGATGCTGTTCCGCGGGCTGTTCATAATGGCAGGGATACGATTGCTCGACGAGTTTGACTTCATGCTGTACATATTCGGCATCATCCTTATCATCACGGCGATACGAACGGTAATGAAGAGGGACATGGGCGAGAACGCGATGAACAGGAACATCTTCGTGCGCATGTGCAGGCGGTTCATGAAAGTATCCGACGAATACGACGGGGACCGTTTCTTCACCGTGAGGAACGGGATCAAAATGGCGACGCCGCTCCTCGTTGTCGTCATTGTGCTGGAGCTGAGCGACATCATTTTCGCACTGGACTCCGTGCCCGCGGTGCTTGCCATCTCCAAGGTCCCGATCATCGTCTATTCGTCGAACATCTTCGCCGTGCTCGGACTGAGGTCCCTGTACTTCGCCCTCAGGGGCGCGATCTCATCGCTGGCATACCTGAAGTACGGGCTGGGCGTCATACTTGCGTTCGTGGGTGTGAAGCTGATCCTTGACGATGTGCTGGAGATACCCGTCCTTGTGTCGCTGGCGGTGATACTGCTTGTCCTTACGGTAACGGTATTGCTGTCGATAATGCTGACCAAACGGAAAGGTAACGAAAAACCAGTGTAAGAAGGTGTGTGTATTGGTGCTCCCTCCGGGATTCGAACCCGGGTCGAGGCCTCGAGAGGGCCTCATGATTGGCCGCTACACTAAAGGAGCGCAGTCCCACCGAATACGCTGATATTAATAAACGTTTCTGATTCCCCGAAAGACGATGCCAGAAGTATCATCAGGGACGTATCGGCGGCTGACGTTTGTGCTCGTTCCTCGCGACGCGTTCCCTTAATGACGATACTGTGTCACGCGGCACGCCGGTCTCGCCGGATATCTCGGCGTCCGAATGCCCGTGAACGATCATGTACAGCACCGGGTCCAGCGCG
>JAIRTZ010000106.1 GCA_031254685.1 Methanomassiliicoccaceae archaeon | reverse complement strand
GTATCGCCCGCCGCCGCGGCTTCGGCGACGATGTTCCGAAGGCCGTGCGCGCACAAGAATTAATAAACACACAGACCACTAACGCTTTGCGATGAAGAAGACCCTGATACTCGTGGTCGACAGGGATGACGACTTTGGTGTTAAAGCGGGCATACGGACGCCGGCGATCGGTTTGGACGAAGTTCTCTACGCGGCCATTTCGCTGGGCGCCGCGGATCCAGAGGATTCGGACGTGAATGCGGCGTATGCCGCCGTGAAGATATACAATGAGATGAAGGCTGAGAAGAGGAACGTTGAGATCGCATTGATATGCGGCGATACGAAGGTGGGCCACAGGTCGGACATCAAACTCGGCGATGAATTGGAAGCGGTCATAGAAAAGGTCTCCCCGGAACGTGCGGTCCTCGTTTCAGACGGCGCCGAGGATGAGTACGTCTACCCGATCATAACGTCCAGGCTGAAGGTGGATTCTGTCAAACGTGTTTACGTGAAACAGGCGCCCGGGCTCGAGGGGGCGTTCTACGTACTGACGCGCATCCTCCGCGACAGCGACAAGAGAAAGAGGCTGTTCGTGCCGATCGCGGTGATAATCATGGCCATCGCGCTCGTCATGATGGTCCCGGTCTTCATGAACTACCGCGCCTCCGGGGATATTTCGGATATATACAACTCCACGGGAATATTCGTGGCGTTCACGATCGGTCTCATAATGTTCCTGTACGCGTACGGCGTCGGCGAATGGATGGTTAATTTCGTGAAACGGATGTTCACGGACATCAGGTCCGGCGATCCGACCGTGATATTCACGATAATCGCCATCGCGCTCTTCGGCATAGGCATCATCATCGGCGTGAGCGCGGCGCGCACGCCGCAGGGGATAGACGACGGACATCGTATCCTGATATTCGTATCAAACTCGCTGTGGGTGGTCGCGTTCGCATACATATGCTTCGACTTCGGGAAATTCCTGGAACGATACATAGAGGAAAAGAAAATAGTGCTCGGTTTCATCGTCGGGACGATGATGATCCTCGGCGCCGCGTTCATCCTGCAGGGGACGATCGACGCGCTGGCGGCGTTCTTCGAGTACAACATCGTCGATCCGAATCTGATCTGGATCGAATTCATCATAGGTTTTGCGTTCGCGGTCGCGGCCGGCGGGACACAGGTGCTGTACAAGCGCTTCATAAATTCGCAGAAGAACAAAACGGAGCCTTCCGATGTTGTTCTGTGAATGGGAGCCCGTTTACATCGATATCCTTAAAGATCTGAGGATGGACAGGACCTCCGACGAGGCGTCCGCCAAGCTGCTGAAGATGCTTACGCTGAATTCGAACATGATCTCGGACGACGAATTGGCGTCACTTATCGGGAACGGGGTGATAGTCGCAGGCGGCGGCGTCTCGGGTTGCGAGGCGAAGCTGCTGGGCATGGCCCCGAAGGGCCCGGCCCGAAAGAGAACGCTGATATCGGCCGGCTCCGCTACCGACGTCCTTGTTGCGAACGGCGTCATACCCGATATCGTTGTCACAGACCTCGACGGGAACGCCGAACTGCAGAAGAAGGCGTCGTCATCCGGTTCCGTTACGATGATACACGCGCACGGCGACAATTCCCATCTGATCATGGCCCACGCCAAGGATTTCAAAGGGCCGATAATGATAACGACGCAGTCGGCCCCCGATATGATCCTCTGCAATTTCGGCGGATTCACGGACGGCGACAGGGCCGTATGCACCGCGAGGCATTTCGGCGCGAAGGATATAACATTGATCGGATTCGATTTCGACGCACCGTCGGACAAGCCGGGCACGGACCCGGAGATGAAAAAAAGGAAGCTGGCGTGGGCGAAAAGGATAATCCACGGGATGAATCCCCCGGACGTTACGATAACGTCCTTATGATACGTGAATTTATACCAGCAAGCATATCCGTGTTCACACCGCGTGGATACAAATGAACACAACATACCTTGTATTGCTGATCCTGCTGATCATTTACGTTCCTTTCTACATCTACGTGAGGAAGAGCGACGCGATGAGACAGCGCGGGATAGTCCCGTACGGTCCGTTCGTGATGTTCAAGACCACCCGCGGCATCCGTCATTTGGACAGAATTGCAAAATACAAGCGGTTCTGGAGCGTATTCGGAACGCTTTCGAAGATAATCGCGGTCATCCTGATGTTAATGATCGTTTTCATCATCGTCGTTGATCTGTTCCTGCTGCCGTTAATGGTGGACGCACCCGGCCTCGGCGTCGAGTACGCGCTCGCGCTCCCGGGGATAAACCCGATGCTGCCGCTGCACTACGGAGTTCTGGGACTCGTTGTCGCGGTCGTGATACACGAGATGGCGCACGGCATCCAAACGCGGGCGAACGATATGAAGGTGGAATCGACGGGCCTTCTGTACGCGGTGGTGCCCGTGGGCGCGTTCGTCGAACCGAACGAGGAGGAGATCCAAAAGTGCGGCCGCAAGCCGAGGACGGACATGTACGCCGCGGGCATCGCGGTGAACCTCATTGCCGCCGTTGTGATATTCCTGATAATGTCGTTCGGCATGATGGGCTCGATGTCCTCGGACTTCGGCGACCGCGCCGGTATCACCGGCGTCCTGGACGACTCGCCGGCGGACGATTCCGGATTGATCCAATCAAGCATAATCATGGAGGTGTACGAATACGGCGCAACGGCGCCTTTTATCTCGTCCTATGACGAGCTCACATCCTCGGGCACGAAATTCGACCCCACAATGAAGTACAGCGTGGTCTACGCGACAAGGGACGGCGGCCCGGCGCAGACGGAAACGCATTTGGGCGTCTTCATCAACAGCATCGCGAAGGGCTCGCCGGCGGAGAATGCGACCTCGCCGTCCGCATCGGAACCCGGGATACCGAAGAACTCGTTCCTCGCCAATATCGATGGTCACGACATTGAAAATCTCAACGATTTCAGATGGTTATTGGATCTGGATAACCCGAACCGCCTCCAGCCGGGGGACGCCGTCACCGTTACTGTGATACCGTACAAGGACGGGGATGTCGGAACGGCGATCGATTACGAGGTCACGATGGGGAACAACGGGGGACGTGCATATCTGGGAGTGACGTACAGTCTGTCGGGGATGACCTTCACGACGCCGGACGATGTGCTCCAGGGAGCCAGGAACCCGATCTACAACGTCGAATCGGTACTCGATATCCCGTACGCCGCGATGGCGTACATCGGCAAGCCGTTCCGCGGGTTCGACCCGATACCGTCGGACCAGCAGTGGTGGTTCCACTCGTCGATAATGCCTGACGGCGCGTTCTGGGTGATCCTGACAGCGCGAAGCTCGGGAGCAGCGCGAGCAGGGGGCGTATGGGGAGCAGCGCGAAGCTCGGGAGCAGCGCGTATCGCCGGATTCGCGCGGCGCCGGCGATACGCAAGGCGCCCATGGCGTACCGCCAGATGCGCCTACCGCCGGCGTTGCATCGGACGCGCCTGGCGCCGGCGTA
>JAIRTZ010000096.1 GCA_031254685.1 Methanomassiliicoccaceae archaeon | reverse complement strand
GAACATGTTAAATAACCATGAACCGTAACATGATGCGATCGCTATGGAGTGCACACAGAAAACCAACAAATGTACATGCCCGAACAACGACTGCCCCAGACACGGGAAATGCTGCGATTGCGTCGCGTTCCACCGTGACGACAAGAAGAACCTTCCGATGTGTCTCAGGTCGCTTTGATCGGGATCGCTTCGCACGGCGCATCCGGCGTACGGATGCGCACAATATTTTACCGCCCGCACGGATAAATTAAATCATACTTTCACATAACCGACAGTATGTACCTCAGCAGGGACGAGGAAGCGGTTCTCAGCGGGAAGCACGGCGAGAGCGCTCAGAAGGCGATGGAGCTCGTTGTCGCGCTGGGGAAGATATACAATGCCGAGAACCTCGTTGATATAACGTCGGCGCACATTTCCGGCGCATCGTACAAGACGATCGGCGACGGCGGCCTGAAGTATCTCGAGGATGTGTCGAAGGACGCGAAGGTCAAAGTGACGTCAACGCTGAATCCGTTGGGGATGGACAGGGAAAGATGGAAGGAAATGAGGATTTCCCCGGAATTCGCGAAGAAGCAGCTGAGGATAATCGAACTGTACGGGAAGATGGGCGTAAGGACATCATGCACCTGCACACCGTACCTCGGCGGCAACGTCCCGAAGTTCGGCGAACATGCGGCATGGGCGGAATCGTCCGCGCTGTCATTCGTGAATTCATACATAGGCGCAAGGACGAACCGCGAGGGCGGGCCGGGAGCGCTGGCGGCCGCGATCATCGGGAAGACGGCGAACTATGGATTGCATTTGGAGAAGAACCGTGCGCCGGCGGTCATCATCGATGCGGACATCGGCAATACGCTGTTCGATCATTCGCTGCTGGGGCAGGCGGTCGGAAAGAGGATCGGATCGGCGATACCGTATTACCGTAACATAAGACCGGACATCGAGGCGGCGAAGACGATGGCGGCCGCGATGGCCGCCGCAGGCTCCGTGGCGATGTTCCACGTAGAGGGCGTGACGCCCGAACATTCCAGATACGATGTTTCGGGATTGGAGACGATTCACATCGGGAAGAAAGAACTGAAGGATGCGCGCGAATCCCTGAACACCGCCGATGACATTCAGTTGTTAGCGTTTGGCTGCCCTCATCTGACGGTCCGCGAGATCACCGAGATGGCGGCGTTCCTGAAGGACAAGAAGAAGAGAAGGAACGATGTGGACATTTGGTTCTGCACCTCGTCCGAAGTGAGGTCGCGGTGCCCCGATCAGGTGAAAATTCTGGAAAGATTCGGACCCGTCCTCGCGGACACGTGCATGGTGGTCGCTCCCATCGAATCGAATTATCAGAGAACGGGAACGAATTCCGCGAAAGCAGGCAACTATCTGCCGACGCTGTGCTCGCAGAGGGTCATGTGCGACGATTTCGCAAAACTGATGGAGCTGGTAATATGATCGTCCGCGGAAGGTCCATATCAAAGGGAAAAGCACGCGGCACGGTCCTCAGACTGAAGGGCGCGTTCAGCTTCCTCGGCGGCGTTGACGGCGCAACGGGGGAATTAAGAGTGGAGGACGGCGGGAATGTCAGCGATCGGATACTCGTGTTCCCGATGGGCAAGGGCAGTACCGTAGGTTCATTCACGATGTATGACCTTAAAGTTCACGGCAAACAGCCGGCCGCGGTCATAAACAGCACAGCGGAAACAATAGTCGCCACCGGCGCCGTCATTTCGTCGATACCGATGGTCGACTCCGTTGACGTCGGCCTCCTGCGGAACGGCGACGACGTCACCGTTGACGGAAATGACGGGACGATAGAGATACACAACGTCAGACCCGTGAGATGCGTATCTTCAGTTGTGTACGTTGACGGGAAGATCCTGATGCTCAGACGTCCCGACAGCGCATCGTCGTTCCCCGGCGTGTGGTCGCTGGTGGCCGGGAAGGTCGAAGGGAACGAATCGACGGACGACGCAGCGAAACGCGAGATATACGAGGAGACGGGATTGCGCGTATCTTCGCACTCAGCGTCGCTCGGACCGATATTTGTCCGTGAGAACGATGTGATCTGGGAGGTCCATCCGTATCTGTTCGTTCATAACGTATCCGACGTAAAATTGAACAAAGAGAATGTTGAGCACTTGTGGGTGTCCCCGGACGAGATGGAAAGGATGAACACGGTGACGTCAACGGTGCTCGCGGTCAGGGAACTTATATCGAAGCTCATTCCATGAGCGTTTCCAGCTTGTTAGCCAGCACTCTTGACGGGATATCGGGAAGCGATATGTACGTGGACCTTCCGCCGTCCGCCTCGCCCCTGACGCTCGTGACGATCAATCCTATCTTTTCCAGCGCTTTCACGTACGTCCAGAACTGCGTGTGCTGCCTTGCTTTTTCACCGTATTCTTCGCATACGACCGCGTAGGTCTTCTCGGCGGCGCCCATGTTCACGTACGCCATGTCCTTGATCGAACGGGAGATGGCAAGCAGCGTGATCATCTGGTTCCTGTCCAGGTCCATCAGCTTCGTTTCGGTGACGACGCTGTATATCATCGCCTTCGCTTCGCGTACCTCTTCCGCGGTGACCTCGCCGCGCTCCTTGTTCTCGCCCTTTCTTGCGGACTTGTCCAAAAGGTCTATCGCAAAGCGTGCGTCCCCCCATTCCGACGAGATGTCGGCGATCAGGTCGATCGCGTCCTCGCGTATCCTGTCCGGGAATAACGATTCGTCCGCGCGTATCTTGACAATGTCTCTGAGCTCATCCCTCTTGTACCTGTCGAAACGGATCACGTTCGTTCTCTTGAACGTCGACAGCGACGCCGTATCCAAATGGTCGAGCACGTATTCCTGCGATATCAGGATAAGCGAGATCGACGTGGGCGATCCCATGTTCTCCTCGTTGAATCTTGATAACTGATAGATTATGTCGACGGCGTTCCTTTTTATTAAAATGTCAGCTTCGTCAAGCACGATCACGAGCTTGATCCTTTTCGAATCGATTATCCCGCGGAGCGTGCGCATCATCTCCGGCACGGAGAACCCGCGGTCCGGGTGCCCCGGGTCGTAGTGCCTCAGGATCTGCAGTATGACGGCATTCTCGGTGTTCCGCTGACGGCAGTTCACCAGTACGTAATCCGTCGGTATCCCCTTCTCAATGCCGTATCTCATCATGTCGGCGCAGAACCTTTTTACCGTTGCCGTTTTCCCGGTGCCCACGGTGCCGGTTATGAATGCCGTTTCGGAACGGTTGTCCTCAAAGACCGGCCTGAACAGCATCCTGAGCGTCGACATCTGCTCCTCACGGTGCACGAGCTTCTCAGGAACATAATCGAACGATAATTTCTTACCGTCCCTGATTATGACGGACCGTCTCTCATCGAACATCTCAATTCCTGCTGTACCGTATCACTCCGGAGAACGGTAACGTTTCCACGCCCTTCTTTTCCCAAAGGTCGGCGATCAGGTTGATGCCCAGCGAATCCGATGACATATGGCCCGCGACTATCAGATTGATGTTGTGCTTCTTCGCCTCTTCCACGTGGCTTTCCGGGAAGTGCATGCCGACCGCGGTACCTACGCCTGCGATCGCCATCTTCTCGTATATCTCCTTGGGACCGGACGTCCCGCCGGTCATCTTGAACATAATCTTACCGCAGCGCCCTTTCTTCTTCCCCGCGATGATCGTCGGCGGGGAGTTCTGTTTCGAAGCGATACGGTATTCGGGGATCGTCATCAGAAGGTCGACGATCTCGCCCATGTACTTCGGGTCCTCCTTTTTGAATAACGTTTCGAGGAAGTTCTGCACCATGTTGTCCGCAGGGGTGTGTATGCAGAATATCGGTATGTTCAGAAGCCTGGCCGCGTCGATCGATTGGTTGTAGTTCGAGGCCATCACGCCTCTCAGAACTTCGTCAACGCGTTTGTCCATCATCGCCTCCGTGATGTTTATCGGTATCCCGCCCGCGTGATACATATCGGACTGCATGCTGATCACTTCGGGGAAGGGACTCCTTCCCAGGCCTATCGGATGATGGCCCGCTATGGCGTTTATCTTCGCTCCGCGCTCATTGAGCCTGTCAACGAGCACCACCTCGCCGGTATCGATGTCAATTCCCCACGCGATCTTCTTCACCTTCGTGTCGGGGTCGCCGAATGACATCCTGGTGTCCGCGTACGGGTTCCATAACCGTTCGAGGTCAAAGAATTCCTTTTTGTCCTCGTCCAGTTTGTCATACGCTTCCTTGGATTCCTTCAGCATCCGTTCGATGTCCTTCTTCGGTCTCGGATCATTCTTTATTCCCGCTTCGACAGCGATCCTGTAAGCCTCTATAAGCTTCATGCATCCCCGTATGCAGTGATATCTTGATAATAATGTCCATCATAATCACGGCCGATCAGGCGAAGTCTATTTTTATACGGCTTACGATAGCGTCCGTGTTAGCATGAACGAGATCTGGACGGAAAGGTACAGGCCGAGGACACTGAGCGAGGTCGTCGGGCAGAAGCACGTCACCGAAAGACTGAAAGCGTACGTCACCGCGGGCAATATGCCGCACCTGCTGCTCACCGGCCCCGCGGGGACCGGGAAGACCACGTGCGCGCTGGCTCTCGCAAGGGAAATGTTCGGCGACGGATGGAAAGGCAATTTCATTGAGCTCAACGCATCCGACGAGCGCGGGATAGACGTGGTGAGAGGGAAGATCAAGGAGTTCGCAAGAACGTCGCCCCTGGGAAAAGCGGAGTTCAAGATAATATTCATGGACGAAGCGGACGCGCTGACAACGGACGCACAGGCGGCGCTGAGGCGGACGATGGAGAAATACTCGAAGATATGCCGTTTCATACTGTCATGCAACTATTCGTCAAAGATCATCGACCCCATACAGTCAAGATGCGCGGTGTTCAGGTTCAGGCCGCTGACCTCGGCGGACGTTCTTGAATATTTATCAAAGATAATCAAAAGCGAGAACGTCAATATAGACAAAACGGCGCTTGACGGTCTTGTGCACGTTGCGAAAGGCGATCTCAGAAGAGCGGTGAACTCGCTGCAGGTGGCGGCGTCTACAGGCAAGAAGATCGATATGGACACGATATACCAGACAACGGGGATGGCCCATCCCGAGGAAGTGATGAAGATGCTGGAGACCGCGCTCAGCGGGAATTTCGTGGGCGCGCGCGATATGCTTGACAACATCATGATATCGTACGGGCTTTCCGGGCAGGACATAATCAAACAGATACATTCGTCGTTCTTCGACATGAGCATTCCCGACGCGGACAAGGTACGATTCATAGACCGCACCGGCGAGATCGAGTTCCGCATCGTGGAGGGGAGCAGCGAGCGCATCCAGCTCGAGGCGTTATTGGCCTATCTCGTCCTGGTGGGCGGGCCGAAGAAGTGATCGCATGCCGCTGACCGTCAAAAGCCCGGCCTTCGGGAACGAAGGTCAGATACCTAAGGAACACACAGGCCACGGCGATGATATGTCGCCGGAACTGAATCTGGACGGAACGGACGATCGTGCCGTTTCGATCGCGATAACGATGGATGACCTCGGGGTCCCGATAATAAAAATATACAATCATTGGGTGATATGGAACATACCCGTCGTTGCAACGATACCGGCAGGCATACCGCACGGCGCATTCGTTGAATGTCTGCCCGGCGCGGTACAGGGGAAGGGCTACGGAAAGAACAGGTACCGCGGCCCAAAACCGCCGTTCAATCGGTCGCACAGATATCAGTTCACAGTTTTCGTATTGGATTCCGTTCTGGACCTGTCCCCCGAGACAGGGAAGCGCGGCCTTCTCAAGGCAATGGAAGGCCATGTGATACAGAAGGCCGCGCTGACGGGCCGTTACAGATAAGCCCCGTCCTTATATGTTAAAAAAATGACTTTGACGAACATATAAATAATACTTCCTTGATGGGAGCAGTCGGAGACAGACAATGGCACGTTTCAAGGAAGCAGAGAACAGACTCCTCAACAAGTCCGTATGCATGAGCTGCTATGCCACAAACCCTCCCAAAGCGCTGAAGTGCCGCAAATGCGGGTACATGAAGCTCAGGGCCAAGGCGAAGGAAAGCAGGAAATCGTGAACGTGCCGATCTCGGTATATTTTCCGTATTTTCAGGGTATCCAGATATATCCAGCGTTCCGAACCGCTCCGCAGTTTACGCTGGCTCCGGTCATGATTATATACTTTGAACCTGTTGAAGCAATTGTCGGCCACTTATCCGGCAGAGGGGGTAAATGATGAGGGTTCTTGTCGTTGACGGCAATCTGGCGATACAAGAGATACTCTTCGATATATTGACTATGAGCGGTCAGAAGGCCGGAACGGTAGGTTCGATCGACGATGCCGAAAAGTGCCTCCTCAGGTTCAAACCCGAAGCGATATTCCTTGACGCCGGACTGTGCGGGGATGACCGTTCATTCCTTGACACCGTCGACCGGGACCTCGCGGACTGCCCTCCCAAGATATTCATGCTCACCAGGGATGAGGCGCAGGAGAGCATAGAGGCGGACGGGTGCATACGCAAACCCTTCAAGAGCACGGACATTCTGGAAGTTATCAGCACATTGGAAGGGAAAGAGAAGGAGATACTGGTGAAAGAGCTGATCGACAGTCTGAAGAGCCCGCCCGCTCCCGAGAACGATGACGAAAGGTCGATAGGATGAGAATAGATCGGCTCTGGGCAAGGGAAGTGCTCGATTCAAGAGGCAATCCCACCGTGGAAGCGGAAATAACGATCAATAAGCACAAAATTACCGCGATAGCGCCCTCCGGCGCATCGACGGGCTCCTTCGAGGCGCACGAGCTCAGGGACGGCGGAAAAAGATATTCCGGGAAGGGCGTCACGAAAGCTGTGGACAATATTCGGAACGTCATTGCGAAAAGACTCGTCGGAATGGACCCGTCCGATCAATCGGCGATCGATAACGCGATGATCGAACTCGACGGGACCGAGAACAAATCGAATCTGGGCGGCAATGCGATAACCGCCGTCTCGTTCGCGGCGGCGCACGCAGGCGCGTTCGCCGAAAATAAACAGTTATATGAGCACATAGGCGACGACGGCGTTACGCTGCCCGTTCCGATGTTCAATATAATCAACGGAGGAAAACATGCGGGAGGGGACCTTGCGATACAGGAGTTCATGATCATACCTGCGGGCGCGCAGACCTTCGCGGAATGCCTGAGGATGGCATCGGAGGTATACGCCTCGCTGAAGACACTGCTGAAGAAAAGGTAC
>JAIRTZ010000087.1 GCA_031254685.1 Methanomassiliicoccaceae archaeon | reverse complement strand
GTTGACCGTCACTGCAACGCCCGATCCGAAAGGTTCGGGTGACGGCGACGGCGGAGGATCGATGATGATTATCGTCATCATCATTGCCGTCGTTGCGGTCGCTGCGGTCGTTGCGGTGTACTTCTTAAAGCTGCGTCCGAAGAAATGAACATATTGAAACGGGCCGAAAGGCCCATTCCTTTTTCTATATTCTTCCGTCCTGTCCGATATTCAGTATATCGTTAACGAGGAGCGCATGGCCTTCCCGCTGATTATCATCGTCTCCGACGAATATTGCGATGTCAGCTTACCGCCTTCGGTGCCTATTATCATCACGATGCCGTCATATTCGAACACGAATCTGTAATTGTATATCGGAGGGATCATCCTGTTGAGCGCGTTCTCGGCGTATTCTCTTGCGATGCCTTCGTCGGAGACCATATAGGCCGCGATGAGGTCGCAGATCTTCACGGATTGCGTGTCCGTATCCTCGAAAATATCATTTGTTCTCAGTTCGATGGCAAAGAACGCGTCGTGATATTCCTTCGCCTTCGCCCATTTCTCGTCCGCGGCGGAATGTATGAACATGCCCGCCGCTATCAGTCCGATGATCGTAATGAAAATGAACGCGTCGATGACCGCCGCCATTCCTTTACGGCTGCGGATCATGACCACACCGCCACTGAATAATTAACGGGAACGGAACGCCCGTCGTCAGTCCTGACGACTATCGTTCCGCCCTTCGTATGTATGACGTCAGAATCCTGATGACCGACGTCCAGCGTCAGCTTGGAATCATAAATGCCGTCGACGGCGGAAAGGGTGACCCTCATGCCGATAAAACCGTGCAGTTCCGCGGCCGCGATCATCCTGTCTTCGATGTCCGCCTCGATATTCCCGTTCGCAATGCGCACGCCGCTCAGAAATTCGGTGGGAACCTCCGTTGCCTTTTCCGTGTCATGGGATAATGAGAAGGCAAGGAACGAGAGGAACGCCGTTAACGAAATGACGACGATCATGACCGCGATCATCGACTCCATGAACCCGCCCTCTCCCCTCTTGTTGATGTTCATGATACGACAGCGGAAGGCGCCGTCTTTAAAGGGAACTATTACAGTTAGTCTAACTGTTCACACGCCGCGCATATAATGGCCTTGGGTGACGCCGCCGCACATGTCCATTATCTCATTCTTTTTGCCGACGTCGCGGCCGAAGAACGCTTTCGCGACCTTCGATGCGACTTCGGCCGGTCTTTTCCTTACATCGATGCCCATCGAGTCGATGCCCATCGACGATAATTCGTCCAAACTGTCAAGCAACAGCAGATCGGCGGAGTTCAGTATGTGCGACAGCCCGCGCTCATCCTTGTAAACGGGGAACTGATATCCGCGCTCATCCGTCAGCACGCCGGATGCCATCTCGGGGTCCCTTGTCACCATTAATTCGATGCGCCCGAAGACCATCTGCTCCAGACGTCCCTGGTAACGGTCGCATATCTCCCTGATCTCCCTCTTTGATAATTCCGCGGATAACGTCGTCTGATACAGAACATTCGGGAACATCGAGTTGAACATATTCATGTGGTAACTTCCGTAGCGTTCTCCCGTTCCCAGCGACATCTGCCCCGGATTGTGTACCATCACGTTACCGTCAATGTCCTCGTCGGCGGGGGAGAACCTCGGCAGTATCGTGACGAACTCGATGTCCTTCTTACCGCATATCTCCCTTGCGTCCTCCGTTTCGCCGTTCATCTCGAAATAGACGCGGTCCGCGTATTTCGCGACCGCGTTCAGTACCTTTACCGATGATACGTAGAAAGAGAGCTCCGGGGTCCGTTTGCCTCTTATGACGACCTTCGGCTCAAATTTAGAAATGCCGATATTCTTAGTTCCCGTGAATCTCGGGACGTCGGAGAAAATATTCTTTATCGGGTCTATGCGCGGGTCATACGTTCTGTATATCTCGTAAATACCGTCGGATATCCTGAACGGAACGGTTATCCTTCCCTTCCCGGTCACCTTCAGGCCGCCGATCTTCTCCTCTCCCCTGAATATGGATAATCCGTCCTTCACGTTGATGTCGATGCCGTCGGTATCGAATCTTTTTTCCGTTATCTGAACGGAGGCGATGAACTGCCCTCTGTTGTCGGGATATACGGGCTGCACGACCTTTCGGACACCGTCCATGTATCCCGTACCGTATCCGCGGTTGAATATCGTCATCAGAAGCTCCTTCATCCTTTCCAGGTCCTCTGCATTCCCGTTGTTCTTTATCATCGAGTAAACCTTTGATGTAAGATACGTGTGCGCGGGGCTGCGCATCCGGCCCTCGATCTTCACCGCCGCGACGCCCATTTCCTTCAGCCGATCGAAATGACCGACGCAGAACATATCGGCCGTGTTCATCAGGTATCCGTTCCTCGTTCTCGATGAATACCGTTTTCTGCACGGCTGTGCGCATTCTCCCCGGTTGCCGGACCTTCCGCCGACGATGCTTGAGAAAAGGCATCCTCCGGACATGCAGTAGCATAACGCCCCCTGTGAGAACACTTCCGTCTCGACGGGAGAATCCTTGATCACATATTCGATCTCGTCCAATGTGAGCTCCCTGGCGAGTATCGCCCTGTCGATACCGTTATCGTGACACCATTGCAATCCTTTTCTCGAGTGTATGCCCATCTGCGTTGACGCGTGTTTCGGAATATCGATACGCCCGATCGTCCTCAGGAATCCTATGTCCTGCACGATAACGGCGTCCGCGCCTATGTCCTTCAGATATTTTACAAAGGAGATCGCATCGGCCATCTCGGAGTTCTTGATCAGTGTGTTGACGGTGACGTAGACCTTCACGTCATTGTCGTGCGCATAGTTCACGGCGCCTTCCAATTGACCGTTATCGAAATTGTCGGAGAATTTTCTGGCGCCGAATCTTTTTCCGCCCAAGTAAACCGCATCGGCATTGCCTTTGACCGCCGCAACGAGCGCTTCCGGTGAGCCTGCGGGCGCCAATATCTCCATGCAGTAGTGTAACGGGAGGTGATAGATATTGATTGTGAAGTATAACTGTAATATTCCGTCATTATAAGCGCCTGCCGAAATAACAACACGATGAATATGTTTCTGTTCAAGGAAAAGATAAAAGTGTTCAAAACGAAGGCAAAGGAAGCGAATGGCCGCGACGTCACATTCGATGACGGCATGCTTTTCATCGACTGCAGGGAGTGCGCCGGAGCATCGATGCTGGGGAACGCGGAATGCGTGAAATGCGTGTCGGAGAACATCGCCGACAGGGGACAGCCGTCGCGTCTGCTGATGCGTAAGGAAAATGATATCGAATATTCCGACGTCGTGATATCGATGCTCACCGAGATCTCGAAGATATCGTCGCTTATGCGCACAGCGTCCTCGGAGAAACTCGCCGCGGGATGCAAGGGATGCCAGTGCTCGCTCCCGAACAACGCGAGACAGATATGGGATTCGTTCCCGGAACCGCGTTTCGATATTTTGCGGCTGGAAACGGAACGGTCGTCTCCCGGGAAGGAAGGATGCGAGGAATGCATGTGGAAGACGATCGGATTCATAGACCGCGCCGAAACATTATTCTCGGAGCTTAAGAAAAGATGCGCCAAGACGGCGTTCCGTCTCACGGAGGTGTGAGATATGCCCGTCGTCACGTCATCCGAGGATATCCCCACGTCGGTACCGGTCCCGCATGAGGATATACCTCAGGAACCTCCGAAAGAAGTATTGCGGGAGCGGGACATCCC
>JAIRTZ010000022.1 GCA_031254685.1 Methanomassiliicoccaceae archaeon | reverse complement strand
CTGCACGGGTGTTCTCTTGTCAGCAAGAGTGTTGTCGCCCAGCTGGCCGCTGTCATTGTAGCCCCACGCCCACACCGTCCCGTCGTTCTTGAGTGCAAGTGAGTGGTTACTTCCTGCTGCGATCGCTTTCACACCGGTCAGATTGCCGTCGCCGTCAGGATCCAGCACCTGCACGGGAGTGTTACTGCTGTCATTCGTGCCGTCGCCCAGCTGACCGTGCGAGTTTTCTCCCCATGCCCAGACCGTCCCGTCGCTCTTGAGAGCAAGTGAATGTGTGGCGCCTCCCGTGACCGCGATCACACCGGTCAGATAGCCGTCGCCGTCAGGACCGAGCACCTGCACGGGGGTGTTCCTGTCGTCATCGGTGCCGTCACCCAGCTGGTTCTCGCTGTTCTGTCCACATGCCCAGACCGTCCCGTCGCTTTTGATGGCGATCGAGAAATACCAGCCTGCTGCGACCGCGATCACACCGGTCAGGTGGCCCTCACCCTCGGGACCCAATACCTGCACGGGAGTGTTCCTGTCGTCATTGGTGCCGCCGCCCACCTGGCCATAGTAGTTGTAACCCCATGCCCAGACCGTCCCGTCGCTCTTGAGGACGAGTGAATGGAGATCTCCGGTTGCGATCATCGGCATTACGGTGTCCGCCCCGAGAACGTCGTTGGACCCATCATCATTATCTGCAGTGTCCGCCGTATTAAGAACGGCGGCGAAGGCTGTGATCACAAATAAAGTTGCGATCATTACGGAGAGCGCCTTTGCCCCTCCCCCCTTTCTGTCACTTATTCGTCTCATATGAACACCCTGCCGGACCGTCATCGGAACCGCTGTATCTTCAGCAACGTTCCGTTGCTGTATATATGCTGAGAGGCTTAATACAATAGCGGTGCCGGGATACGGCCGACAGATGATACCGGCATCCTCGGGAACGATCCGACTCCGCGATCATAGGAACGGGGCCGCGTATATGTGTCTGCGGACAGGAAAAAAATGAAAAAGACGGTGCTTGCGCACCTTAATAGTTCTGGGCGCGCACTTCGAAATATGCCTTCGGGTGTGCGCACACGGGGCACTCTGCGGGTGCCGCCTTCGCCACGTGTATGTGACCGCAGTTGCGGCATTTCCACATGATCGCGTCGCCCTTCTTGTAAACGACGCCTTCTTTAAGATTCTTCAGGAGCTTCAGGAATCTCTCTTCGTGCTCCTTCTCTATCTTCGCGACCCCTTCGAATAACTTGGCGATGTCCGAGAAACCTTCCTTCTTCGCGGCCTTCGCGAAATCGGCGTACATCACGGTCCATTCGTAATTCTCTCCCTCGGCCGCGGCCTTCAGGTTCTCCGCCGTCTTCGGCACAGCGCCGTCGTGGAGGAGCTTGAACCACATCTTGGCATGTTCCTTCTCATTCTCTGCGCTCTCGAGGAAGATCTCCGCGATCTGCTCGTATCCCTCTTTCTTCGCCGCCGAGGCGAAGTACGTGTACTTGTTCCTTGCTTGGCTCTCCCCCGCGAAAGCGGCAGCCAGATTTGCTTCTGTCTTGGATCCTTTAAGTTCCGTCCTAATCACCGATTAGAAAAATATCAGGAAGTATAACTACCTTTCTGAATATCTTAAGTATACTCACGTTCCGTATATTGCGTATGCGTGCGCATACCGCGTACCGCTGCGTATACGGTATCATTTCCTGAGCCCGAACAGACCTTTCTTTTCGGTCTCTCCCCTGAACTTCTTTTTCATCAGACGTTCCAATGCTGTCCGCGCCTCGTTGTTCTTCGGGTCTGTGCGGACGGCCGCTTCGAGATGCTCTCTCGCGGAAACGTAATCTTTGAATTCCTTCACCAGCAGTATCGCGTAGTTGTAATGTATATCGGATCGGTCCGCATCCATTGACAGCGCTTTCTCGTACATCTCCGCCGATGCCTTGAAATCAAGCATCTGATTCTTTAAGAATATCGCATAGCTGTTTGCGAGTTCGACATCATCGGGACATCGGTCCGTAAGCTGACGGTAATGACCGTCCGCCTCCTTCCGGTTCTTCGGTTCCACTTTCAATACCGTTACCAACGCTTTCCTCGCGTCGATGTCATCGGGATCTATATCGAGTATGATATCAAGCTGGAGCAATGCGCCGCGTCTGTCCTTGAGATCGTTCGACAATATCTGCGCAAGTACCATTCTCACCTTGTTGTTATGCGGGTCCGTTCTAAGATATGCTTCCAGCGTTCTTTCCGCGCCTTCCGGATTGCCGCTGCGGGCCTGGTTCTTCGCTCTTGTGACGGCCTCGTACGCTGGATCGGGCATACAGCGTCATCGGCTCTTCGGATAATATCCTATTGCATCACTCGCGTGCGCTCTGTTCGCGGTCCGCTGAACCCTTCGCTTCGCCGAACTCCTGGATTATGCCTTCCTTGAATCCCTTGTGGTAATAGTTCGCGTAAATAAATGAGCAGAATAACGAAAGGAACGCCGTTATCGTCACGTAACCGGCGTATGTGTACGATGTCCTCACGATATCGTAACCAAGATATACGGAGATCATGAACATCGACAGAAATACCATTATCGCGAAGAAACCCTGATACAATCTTTTCCTCATACCTTTCCACAGATAGTAATCCCTTGCCTGGCTCTTGATCTTCGCGCCTATGTCTCTCGTTATGAACCACGGTATCACTAAGACGGGAATGAAGAACGTCAGTATGACCGTGATGATCACGGCCTCGTCTATCGTGAGCGCGCTTTGGAATATCGGGTTCAGGAAGACGTACGAACTGACGGAAAGGCCCAGCGCGAATATGCTGAACGCGAGCGATACGAACATCCTCACAGGGAATCTTCCGTCGCTCCGGACGGGTTCCAATTCGATGCTGCGGACGTCGATCACATCTGGGACGCCGTATATCCATCTGCTTATCTTGTTCCTCGTTGTGTCGGTGTGATCGTTCTTTATCTTCTCCAGACTGAGATATATGCGTACTGTGTACTTTCTGAAGTATGCGACCACCGTGGAGATCACACCGTGGCAGGTGAACAACATCACCAGCGTCAGCGAATATACTATCCCGATGACGGTGAGACTCTTCGGCGCGAAGTTCCTGGTCAGCTCCATTATATAATCGGTGACCTCCGACATCACGTACGACGTGATCGCAAGCATGACCATGGAGATTATCAGCGGGAACGTTATGAGCATCGTCATCGTTATCTTTCCGTCAAGCGCGCCCGGTTCCCTGTGCAGGAACGCATATACGCCCAATGCCGCGAACCCGAGCGCGAACGGAGAGCAGAAGCACAGGATGAGCAGACCCATTTGCGTTGTGTGCGCAAAATATCCTGCGGTAAAACCGATGGCCGCGGCGATGAGGACGATGTAAGGGACCGCCTTCGTGATATTGTGGTCCTTCTCGCTCTGTGTTATCTCGCGGACGTACTTGATGCTCATCACCGACCGATGGGTTCGATGCAGAACAAAGTAATTAAAATATAGCATGTGCCGGATAGAGAATGTTATTATATCCTCCTGCGGATTGTGATTTGATGAACAAGGATACCGGATTGAGGAACAGGGGCCGCGAACGCGGCGATGTCGACGACAGACGCGGCGCTGCGGAAGGTTTCTCGAATACTAAACTGGAGAACATATCAAAATATTCCTTCGATCCGAAGGCCGCCGAGAAGAACATAGAGAACATGATCGGCGCCGTTCAGATACCGCTGGGATTCGCCGGCCCCGTCCTGATCAACGGGGAGCATGCGAAAGGTGAGTTCATCGTTCCGATGGCAACGACGGAGGGGGCGCTCGTAGCGTCCGTATCGCGCGGCATGTCCGTCATAACGGCATCCGGCGGCGCGTCGGTCCGAATATTCAGGGATGCGATGACCCGCGCACCGGTATTCCGGGTGAATGGGATATCGCATGCGGCGGATGCGATCGATTGGATATCGAAGAACAAAAAGAAGATGGACGCCGCCGTGAAAGGAACGACGTCCCACGGTAAACTGATATCCGCGGACGCGTTCCCCAACGGAAGGAGCCTCTTTGTCCGCTTGTCCTTCGAGACAGGCGACGCGATGGGCATGAACATGGTGACGATAGCCTCGGAGGCGGTATGCAGGCTCATCGAGAAAGAAACGGATGCGGTGCTCGTCTCTGTGTCCGGCAACATGTGCACCGACAAGAAACCGGCGTGGATCAACGCGATAGAGGGGCGCGGGAAGACGGTCGTCGCGGAGGCGCTGATATCCGGCGGCATTGTCGGAACGAAACTTCACGCATCCGCGGAGAGCATCGTCGAGACGAACATCCGCAAGAATCTGATAGGCAGCTCCATGGCCGGTTCGATGGGACACAATGCGCATGCGGCGAACATGGCCGCGGCGCTTTACATAGCGACCGGACAAGATCCTGCGCAGGTCGTTGAGGCGAGTTTGTCGATGACGGTCTGCGAATCGATCGGCGACGATCTGTACATCTCCGTGAGGATGCCGTCGGTCGAGGTCGGCACCGTCGGCGGAGGTACGAAACTTCCATGCCAATCGGAGGCGCTGAGCATGATCGGATGCCTCGGGTCCGGAAAGGCGAAGAAGCTCGCCGAGATCGTTGCCGTAACCGTACTGGCGGGCGAGCTGTCTACGCTCGCAGCGCAGGCGTCCGGACAGCTGGGGAAGGCGCATAAGGAACTGGGACGTTAAACCTTCCAGTCGATATCTTTCCTTATCTCGCTGAGGAACGTCCTCTTTTCTTTGGACCGCTTTATCCTTTCCGTATCGACCTTTATGATGCGCACGTCGCTGCTGTCGGGGCAGTTCTCGATAACGATGCCGTCGGATGAGATGTACTTGCTGCCGCCGGCCATCGCGAAACCGGGATCTGGGCCGACCATGTTCACGAATATCATTTCCATCGAATTCTCAACGCATCTTGCCGGGAGGACTTTCTCGAACCGCTCCATGATCGGTTTGGATACCGCGGATATGCATACCGCGATGTCGACGTCATTCGCTGCATACCATCTTGCCATTTCGGCGAATAATATATCGTTGCCGATCATCATACCGAATTTGAGACCTTTGAATTCGAATATGGCGGGAGCGCTGCCCGCTTTAAAGATCTCTTTCTCGTTAAATTTCTCATTCGCCGCCAGATGTATCTTTTTGTAGATCTGTTCGTTCTCGCCGTCCGTGAGTACGGCGCAATTGTATACGCCGTCGTCGAACTGCATCGGGCTTCCGTAGATGATGGAATCCCCTTTCTCCTTCACGATCTTGTACGCTTTGTTCTTGAAGAGCCCGGCCATGTTGGCCGCGTACTTTGCGCAGTTCGCGTCGAATCCCGTTGCGAATAATTCCGGGAAGATCAGAAGGTCAACGTCCGTATTATGGAGAAGCATCTTCGCCTTCGACGCGTTCGCGGGCGGGTCTTCCATTTGACCCCGTACCTGTGCTATGGCGATCCTCATGAGTTCCGATACGTATTCGTGGGATATAAAATCCGCCTTCGCGCGATGGTCCGCTGCCGCCTCCGCCGCATTTGACAAAGAGATGATGATGCAGCGATCCGATATCAGTCCCTGAGGCAGCCTATCGGTACGATGTGAACGCCGTCATCGTTTTCAAGTGCGTATTCGGTGGCAGTAAGGACCATCATGAAAGAAGGCGGCCTCATGCGCTCTTCATCTATCATTTCTTTCAGTTTCCTGAGATTCTTGACGCCTTCTTCTATTTCCTTTGAACCCATTTTTATTTCAAAAGCGCCCCACCGACCGTCCATAAGGTGTACGATCGCGTCAGCCTCCAGACCGTAATTGTCGCGATAATGGAACACTTCGCCGTTCAATACCTGAGAATACACCCTGAGATCCCTTACACATAACGATTCGAAAAGAAGCCCGAATGTGTTAAAGTCGTTCAGCAGACCGTCCGGCGATGTGTGCAGGACAGAAGTTGCTATTGACGGATCGACGAAGTGTCTTTTCGGGGAGCTTCTTACAGCGGTTTGCGAACGGAGCGAGGGATTCCATGCAGGCAGGTCCTCTACGATGAATATGCGCCTCAGCGCATTGATATATGAGGAAATGGTCTTTACCGAGATCGCATCGTCATCACCCATCATATCTTTCCTTATTGTTGACATGTTGGCGACCGTGGATATGTTCCTTGACAGGGATCTCATGAGCTGACGGACCGTGGCAGGGGACCTCAGTACCTCGTCCACCTTTGACGTATCTGTATTGATCATCATATCCACATAATCCTGCAACGCCCCCATTGAGGCCTTTTCGGTCATGCCGATGGTGGCGGGCCA
>JAIRTZ010000004.1 GCA_031254685.1 Methanomassiliicoccaceae archaeon | reverse complement strand
TCAGGTCGTCCATGTCCGCCGCTGCGTCCGCCGTTATGTCGTCGAGCGTCATCAGCGGTTCTTCGAGCGACGCGTTCATCACGTTCGCGAGATATTCGATATTGACGAATTTATCGATGTTGTTACGCACGGACGTCCTCAGTACGGAACGGTCGGTCATGACGCCCGCCTCTTCGCATATCTGGAAGAATTCACCGTAAACGGAGGAGGCCTCCTTCAGCGCAGCTTTCAATCTGACGTCGCTCCTGACCGCGAGCCCCTTCGCCTCGGCGACCGCGTCCGTTCCGTTCACGTTCGCGTTCCAGACGCCCCTGCACGACAGGTCGAGCTCAACTTTTATTCTGTCGCTCACGTGGAAGTGGAACGGGAACTGGCGGCAGTACGTGGGACGGTTGCCGTATATGGTGCATCTTCTGCCGTTATCCAGAAATACGCATGATCCGCGCCCTTTCTTCAGCGCGATCGCATAATGATCGTGAGGCTGCTTGTTGCGTACCATCGACGTGGGATGGTTCGACCTGAAGAAGCTGCGCTCCTCCGGCAGTATCTCAGGCTGGCACAGGCAGCACATGCCGCACTCCGGCGGGCATGTTATCTTTTTACCGAGTATCTCCGAATAATCGATCACGGGATCAGCCATTGATATCCCTTCCTGTCATTTCCCCGCATAATTCTCCGTCCTTTAACTGTATATTCCCTCCGACGATCACCGTCTCGGGGAATATCGCGTCCCATCCCTCGTACACTGTGTAATTAGCTTTGCTGTGAAGGCCGCGTTCCTTTATTCTTTTTCCGGCCTTCATATCGAATATCATCAGATCGGCGTCGCGTCCCTTCTCTATGATCCCTTTGTTTATACCGAACGCCTCCGCGGGCGCGGTGCACGCCATCTTCACGAGCTGATCCAGCTGTACGTTCCCGCTTTTTACGAGGTCCATCATTATCGGCACGTACGTCTCGACCCCGGGGATCCCGCTGGGCGCATCGCTGTAGATGCGCCGTTTCTCGTCTATCGTGTGCGGCGCATGGTCGGTGCCGAACATTGTTATCTTCCGTTCGGCGAACGCCTTGTATAGTTTTTCTTTGGTGTTGGAGTCGCGCAGCGGGGGATTCACCTTGTATTCGGCGCTTTCCGATACGGAATCGGCGAAGAACAGGTGATGCGTGGTCACCTCGGTCAGGAATCCGAGGGACGATGCCAATGCGACGGATGCCGCGTCGGTAACGTGGCATATGTTTATCGGCATGCCCTTGAACGGCGCAAGTCTTTGGATCGCGCTGTGCTCCGCGGATACCGGACGGTTCCGTAAATGATCGCGGTTGTTCTTTTCCTCACCGTTGCCTAACATTGAATTATCCTCGGCGTGCACGCTTATCCTCTTTCCCGTTCTTGCGGCGGCGGACATCGCCTTGTATATCCCGCCGTCGTCATTCGTAAGTATATCGCCTGTCGTGGATCCCATGAACAATTTGAAGCCGCACACATTCTTCGCCAGCGCTTCGGCATCGGTCTTCGGGGTAAGGGCCGCGAACAATCCGTAATCGACGAACGACCTTCCCCTGATGATGCGTTTCTTCTCCTCCAGCGCATTCGCATTGACCACCGGCGGTTTCGTGTTCGGCATGTCGAGAACGCAGGTCACGCCGCCGTATAATGCGGCCGTTGAACCCGATACGAAGTCCTCCTTGTGCGTTAACCCCGGGTCTCTGAAGTGAACGTGCGGGTCCACCGCCCCGGGAAGCACCACGCGGTCGCCGACGTCCATATGATCGTCGCCCTTGAGCACCTTCTTCACATCGGTTATCCTGCCGTCCTCGATGCCTATCATACCTTGGGTCAGCTTTCCCTTGAAGAATATCCGGCCTTCGATGACTAACATTCTTTGACCTCTTCAACGTCCCCGTCCGGGGACGTCTCTCTGTATATTATTCCCTCGAACGCGAAGATTATGCACTCCTTGTCCTTCCACATGTCCTTCGCGAGACCCGCCTTCTGACAAAGGTTCTCCAGGTATTCGACGGCGTCCCATCCCCAGTCCCCGGGCACCTGCGGTAAGAATACCGATCTGCGCCCCCTGTACTCGAGCATAAGACCGTCCCTTCCGATCCTGATCGCCTTCGGAAGGTCCGCCTTGTCCTTTACGGGGATCGCCTTCGGGGGCATCAGTATCGTCACTTCGACAACGATGTCATTGATCTCATCCGCCTCCAGGTCCAGGAACCTCGGGTCGTGGCATGCCGATCTCGCCGCGTATTCGATCGCGTCCCTCAGCGGATACGCGGCCTCCGTGAATCCGATGCATCCCCTGAGCGCCAGCTGAGGATACGTGTGGATCGTCACGAACACGCCCGTCGGTTCGTCGAACGGCGGCGTCAGCTCAGGCTCGCGGTTCGATCTGGTGAGCGTTGCCTCCTCTACTATTATCTTCCTTGCCAATCTTACCGCGATCGTTCCGTCGTCTGCGTCCATATGATCATTCCACGTCGATCTTCTTCATCTTCTTCTCTTTGGCGTCCTTCTTAGATTTCGCGTCGCCGTCCATCTCGTTCACGATGTCCTTAACGATGCGGTCCTTCATCTCGCACGCTTTGTTGACGGTGTCCTTCATCTCGTCCGGGAGCGGGGCGTTCCTCATCATTTCCTCCACGCCGGTGAAGAACTCCTTCCCGGCGCGTATGAAATGCATCTGTATCTTCGGGTCGAGGAACATTGACAGCATTCCCTTCATCGCGTCGCCGATCTTCTCCGCAGGTCCGATGTCTGTCTTGAGATGACCTTCGGATGCCTTCAGTATCTTCTCGATCTCTTCCCTGTGCTTCTTTACAAACTCTTCGATATCTATGTCGTCATTGCACATCTTTCTCTTTCCTCCTGAATTTTATCTTTAACGTCTCGTCCTTCATTTCGGCTCCCATCAGCTCCGAATCCTTCAGCACCAGCGGCAGTTCGATATTCCTTTTATGACTCCCGACCTGCACTATGAGTGAAGTATCGTGCGTTCTGTATAATTCTATATCGCCCTTGGCGGCGAACGGTAATTTCAGCGATATGAAATGATGCTCGCCTTCCGTATAGAATCTCATCGGGCTCTCGGTGGCATATATCACGCCGGGATCGGAATCGCCGAACATCATCGCCGCCATCTCGTCCAATTTCTCGGAGCCCATCATCTCCGTCGGTATGAGGTAGGCGAAGAACATCTTCATCGGGTCGAAGGCGTGATGGATCATCTCCATGTACTTCTTCTGCTCTTCGAGCTTCTCCGCGAAGAATCCCGTCCCTGCGCCGTCCGGAAGCATTCTGTTCACTATCAGACACTCGACGGTCATCCCGTAGAGGCATATGTACGAATATGCCCGTTTCGTCTCGTTGATGACCATACGTTCGGGGTTCACTACCATCCGTATCGTCGTTCTCGTCGGGTCCTGCAGTATGTTCCTTACCTCGCCCATCTTGACGTTCATGTCCTCGAGACTTTTGAGGACGGACGCCGACGGCAGCGGGAAATCAAGGAACCTTCCGATGGTGAACCTCGCCAATCCGATGAGCTTCTTGAACAGTCCGTACAAACGGGTCATGTACCATTGCGATACGTCCGGGAAACTGAGTAGGCGCAACGTCTCCGCTGTCGGCGCCGTATCTACGACTATGACGTCATATGTGCCCCTTTTCTCATAATCGAGCACATGGAACAGCGCCGCGATCAGTTCCATGCCGGGAAGTATTGCCATTTCTTTTGCCGATAACTCTTCCATCCCCTGGGAGACCATGAACATTTTGACGTATTCTTCAATATCCTTCCACCTCGTCTCCATCTCGTATATGATATCGATCTCCAGCGCGTCGAGGTTCTTTTCGATGGTCTTCACGGAACCGCCTATGTTGACGTCAAGCGAATCGGACAGCGAATGCGCGGCGTCGGTGCTCATCGCCAGCGTTCTGTACCCTTTCGCCGCCAGCCGTCTCGCGGTGGCCGCGGAGACTGACGTCTTACCGACGCCTCCCTTCCCCGTATAGATAATTATCCTCATCTCACGAATCGGACGCACCTAAGCGTATTTATTGTTTTATCTCTGACATACCGCGACCGGCGGTCCGCGGTCATGATGCGGATGCCCTATCGTTACGAAAAACTGTATGGGTAGCTCATTTTCCCTTCAACAGATCCCCGTCGCTTATTTCCATTCTGGAAAAGGCGAACAGTTTCCTTCCCAGGTCTTTGAAAGATGCCCCGATATGAAATACCGTGCTGTCAATGATCAGAAAGCGATCGTGGAAACGGCCCGTCTCGTGGACCGTTACGGGAGCATATTGCTCATTGTGCCGTCTGAGGTCCAATCGCATCTGTTTGGATACATTCCCGGTGTGGATGTCCGCGGTGACATTCGGCATCCTTTTCGATAATAACGTCAGAACCGACTCATCCGCATAATTGTCTATCAGGATCACCGATCTTTTAGCAGACCTTATCAGGTCGGAGACGAAGGCATGCGCGTCGAATATCTGCCCCTCGTAGAATACTCCCTGCACAGGCGGCAGGGACGTCCTGACGAAGAAATCTATCTTCTTCTCCGTTTCGGCAACACGGCCCTCGATGCGTTCGAACCGCTGATGGATCGCGTGCCCCTTCAGCAAATAATCTCTCAGTACCTTGTTCGCCCACTGACGGAACTGGGTGCCGCGTCTTGATTTAACGCGGTATCCCACGGATATTATGACGTCGAGATTGAAGTATTCGACCCTATATATCTTTCCGTCCGCGGCAGTTCGTGCAAAATTTGCACATACTGAATTTTGAATAAGTTCTCCTTCCGAAAAGATATTTTTCACATGCTTGGAAATAACAGATCTATCTCTGTCGAACAATTTTCCTATCTGTTCCAACGACAGCCAAACAGTCTCATTCTCCAGCAGTACTTCCAGTTCGAAAGAGTTGTTCGGCTGATAAACGATCATCTCACATTTGTCATTCGATATGCTAGGCATATTTTCAGGTTCGCAGCGATTCATCGAACAATGACACGACCGCCTTCATTTATCAATCAGCAGGGCTACAGTTAGTCTAACTCCGGTCTGCGGATCAACTTACTATCGGAACAGAAGAAGGAAGGAGTGCCGAGAGTGGGACTTGAACCCACGGCCTTCGGATTTCCCTGGAAGAGGTCTGGATGACCGGTACCCTATGAGTCCGACGCTCCGCCAGCTGAGCCACCTCGGCATTTTTTTAATGTGTTTATTCCGTCTTTTCCTCGGGTGCCGCTTCGGGAGCCTCTTCGGGGACCGCTTCCGGCGTCTCTTCCGGAACCTCTTCCTCGGGCTCGGCGTCCTTCGGCGCGACCGCGTCGATTATTGACTCCGGGTCGCCTTCGCCGAATGCGATTATCTCAGACTTGCGTACCTCGATCCTCTTTACCGGTATGACGCAGCGGCACGCTCTCGCGAGCTCCTTCGCCATCTCGCCGGAGACGATCATCTTGACGATCTCGGATAACGATTTCTCAGTGCCCATCTTAACGAGCGTCTCGCCCATGATGCTCCTCATCGCCTCCTCCTGCGCCGTCTGGATCCTCTTCTCCGCTATGGACATCGGTTTGATCCTTATCGTGAAGCCGTCCTTCGTCACAACGTCAACGACGTGGTCGGTCTTCGTCTTCTTCCTTCTGGTAAGTCTTCTTACGTAGTCGCTTGTCAGGTCGTGGCCTATGAACGTCGTCTTTGCGGAATGTCCGTCGATCGAGGCGATCTTGAACTTGAGCTTTATGTGCATCTTCGAGAAGTCGCCGGTAAGGTCCTGAACGGTTACCTCCGATGTTCTTCCGATGAGGTTGTTCGGGTCGGCGCTTGGTGTTTCGCCGATCTCTATCTCATTGAACATACGGGGTGCGTGCACCTTGTACCATTCTTTCGCTTTCCACTTGTCCTTGATCTTACGGGACGTTCCTTTCGCTTTCTTTCCTGCCATTGATCTTCCTCTTAGGTCCGAGCAGGACGCTGATTATATGAACGTATTAAAATCTTTGTCTGCGTGAATTTTTTAATTTCTAAAAAAACGTTCCTCAGAAAAGGGGCAGCCAGCATGTATAAAATTGTCACGAAATGGAAAATATTATACAAAATGGTTGGTACCCCAAGTATATAATATTTTACCGAACACAGAATTTGCACCTAAAGTACACACCATCACCTAAAGTGCCTCCAAACCACGACTTTAGGTGCAAAGCCCCGACGTCCGACTTTCTATCTAATCAACAAACTTTCAAAGATACATTTTTATATTCTCAAAATATCTGTAGTTCCGGAGATAGTTCCACATCGGCATTATTTCCGATTGTACCATCTATAACAGTTGTTAAGAATGTTATGCAAACGGTTTCACAACCTTTTTCCAATTTCTCTCGCCTTGAATATTTTGATATTAAATGCGTCATTCAGATAATCAGCGATCTTCTTTGACTTATCTCCCATGTATACGATGATATCATCATCGCTGACGTATTTTTCGTCCGTATACGGGTCATAGAATCTGAAAGAACAGTTATTCAATGTCGCATAGTTGATGACGTTCTTTACTGGCTGAAGTTTCATCAGCCTTTTTGATTTTTTCTCAACTTCCGACGGTTTTACGAATTCTTCGTTCACACCGGTCCGATCTGGATCGTCTGCAATGAAAAAGACCGTCGGTTTGCGTATATGTCTTCTGTAATCGATCTGAGTTTCATTTACCCACTTTATTTTGTTGAGGCTCCTGATGTCAATGTACCTGTGTTTGACATCGAACGCCCCTTTCCATACTTTTTCTAGATTTTGCAGTGTAAGTTTCATTTTTTGACCGTATAACTTCGCATCGGTCAAAAATGCGATCATATCCGCATATGATATGAAAGGATCTACCTCATCCCCGCGGCTTATCACGGAGATGTCGCACATTTTCACAAGTTCTCTCCATGCAAAGGTCTCTTTGGAACTGAATGCATCAATGAATAGTTTGCATTCTTCATCCGTTCTGTTCCTTTTATAGTTCCATGCCGAAATATATGAGAACATAGGACTCAGATTTCTGAGGAACTCCTCTACCTTAACGGAGTATGTGGGGCACCTCTCGCCGCCCACGATCACATCTTCTGTCTCCTTCGGAGGCAATACGACATAACTGAAATGTATGTGGGATACGAATTTGCTTGTGACGTCTACCAGCTGCTGTGCAAAGGCCAGAGCTTTGCTCATATCTTCCAAATCATCCTTCAGCATTGAAGATGAGTATATACAACTGGCAGCTCCGATACCGAATTCCTTAGATAATTTTTCCGTTGCCTCGATGTATGCCTTTGCGAATCCTTCGGGGTCGTCGAACGCCACGCCCACACCTAGAGGAGTGAAGAAACTGAACTCCTTTCCGTCGCTTAACTTTTGTGTTCTGTTAAAATTTTTTGAATCGAAGGCGACGAGTCTCATGACCACAAATCATTGAGCTTGTATTAAATCTGTTTTCTTATCGCACCGTCTTGAATAATTCAAATCCTCTTGATAAGTTAGAAAAACTGTGTGTGTCAGTGGCCATCATACGATGGTGTCCGGTGAAATGTATCTTTTTTCATAAGAAATTATCATGATCATGACGAATAAATATGCATAATGGAATATGTGAAAAGATATGACATCATGAACGAATGGATCAATAGAGTCATTTTTCGCCGTTGCACCTTAATTATACCCTCTGAACCTAAAGTCTTGATTAGAATATACTAAAGGTGCAAAACCCAGAGGTCCGGCTTTGCACCTGATCCCTCAGCTGCACCGAAAGCACACATATTAGATCGCCTCCCTCTTGAGGACTTCCGCTTGTATCCTGCCGTGGTCTGAAAAATAATGGAAAGGACGGAGCGGCCCGGCGATCCGATGGGCGCGCTTTAACACAGCGTACTATTGCAGGATCTCAAACGTGTTCCGGTTGAACTTAATCAGACCTTCGCGCCTCATCTTACAAAGCTCGTTGGACATTGCGCTCCTGTCGACGCACAGATACTGCGCCAATTTTTCCCTGTCGTACGGTATGGTGAATTTCTTTGAGGCTTTACGATACGTGTCAAAAAAGCACAATATCTTTTCGCGTGTCGTCCTCTTCGATAATAATTCCAATTTTTGGCTGAGCGACAGATTCTTATGCGCCATCAGTTCCAGGAGGTTCCTGATCAGCCTTGTGTGGAATGGACATGCGGATGTGCATGATGTCACCGTTTTCTTGTGATCGAGGAACAGCACCTCACAGTCCTCCGACGCCTGTACCGTCACGGGGCTTTGCGAAATGCCCGCGCATGCGAACACTTCCGCAAATGATTCCGAGACGCCTGCGGAATCGAGTATCATAACGCGTCCGTCGGGATCTTCCTTCTTTATCATTACGTTCCCTTCTGTCACGATGCCGATGAAATCCGCGGCATCTCCCGACCTGAGTATTATGTCGTTCTTTTTGTACCGCTTCGTTTCCGCGGACATGCACCTTATCATCTTCTCAAAGTCGCTGACCGCGATCCCGTGAAACAGCGGGTTGTTCTTCACAATTTCAAACATTGTGTTCATCTTTATTCCTCATTTGTTGTATATACAACAATATGAATGTATTTATTGTAGTATGGTTCTTTATGCATTAAAATCGGAGGAATGAAAGATGTCGATGTTTTGTTTCCAGTGCGAACAGACCGCAAAAACAAAAGGCTGCACCGTCAACGGCGTGTGCGGTAAGAAAGAAAATACCGCAAATCTGCAGGATGCGCTCACCGGCGAGCTTATCGCTCTTGCGAGGTCCGCGGCCGGCAGAGATACGGATGAGGATACGGACAGGATCGTGATAGATTCTTTGTTCACGGGAGTGACGAACGTGAACTTCAACGATCGGACGATCGGCGGGATGATCGACGCCGTGAAAAGGGAGAAGGCCAAGTTCGGCTCTGCCGAGACCTTTGATATGAACTGCATATGGAACGACGGCGAGGATATGCGTTCGCTGAGATCGCTGTTATTGTTCGGATTGAGAGGGATGGCCGCATACGCCCATCATGCCGGGATCCTCGGAAAGAGCGACAATAATGTGAACAGATTCTTCTACAAGGGATTGGCGGCGCTCGGGAGCACGAAGACCGCGGATGAGCTGCTGTCGCTTCTCATGGAATTGGGTTCCGTGAACCTGAGGTGCATGGAGGTCCTTGATGACGCGAACACGTCGTCATACGGTCATCCGGTGCCGGTCTCCGTCGGCCTCGACATAATGCCGGGGCCGTTCATCGTCGTCTCCGGGCACGATCTCCGCGACCTTGAACTTCTCCTGAAGCAGACCGATAAGAAAGGGATAAACGTGTACACGCACAGCGAGAT
>JAIRTZ010000146.1 GCA_031254685.1 Methanomassiliicoccaceae archaeon | reverse complement strand
TGGGACCGGTAGGCCTCTACAGCCGCGCTAGCGGGGTTCGATTCCCCGGTCTCTCGCTTTGTGTCAAAGAAGGTAATTAAATGGAGTTCACAGAATCTCAGATACAGCGATTGAGAGAGTTCGGGGAAGGCGTGTACGATTCGCAGTTCAAAACGCCCGAGGAACGCGAGAAAGCGTTCGCAGAAATATTCAACGAACTTTCGTCAAAGAACGACAGGTCCGTGAAGGACATGATCGCGCGTCCGGAGCGCCACCTGATATCCAGGCTGGAGGCGGACCTCGCGGAAGTGCTCACCAAGGAAGGCTTCATCGAAGTGAAGACGCCGGTGATAATATCCAAGGCGGCGCTTGAGAAGATGACGATAACGAAGGAATCGCAGCTTTACCGGCAGGTCTTTTCGATCGACGAAAAAAGATGCCTGCGTCCGATGCTTGCGCCGAATCTTTATTTCGTAATGAGAAAGTTAAGGGACAAGACATCCGGCCCGGTAAGGATCTTTGAGATGGGCTCATGTTTCAGAAAGGAATCGAGAAGCAACAACCACCTCGAGGAGTTCACAATGCTGAACCTCGTCGAATTGGGGCCTGCCGGGAACACAACGGATCGATTGAAAGATCTGATATCGAAGGTCATGGACAGGACGGGACTCGAGTACAGGATGGTGGAAGAGTGTTCCGAAGTTTACAAGATGACGCTCGACGTTGAAGTGAACGGCGTCGAGGTCGCATCCGGGGCCGTCGGTCCGCATTCGCTGGACAAGGCGCACGATATCCACGAGGCGTGGTGCGGCGCGGGTTTCGGGATCGAACGGTTGCTTATGGAGATGCAGAACAAGAGCAACATAAAGAAAGTGGGTAAAAGCCTGGTATACCTGAACGGAGCGAAGATAGACTGATGTGATATTATGTACAGGGATATCTTGGACAAGGCGTCGGAGGGACGCGGGCTCAGCAGGGACGAGATTCAGGAACTTTTATCGATAAGCGGAACGAAAGCGCTCGGCGAATTATGGGAAACGGCGTATAACGTTAAGAAAGAACAGTTCGGCGATAAGGTGTTCACATACGGTTTCGTTTACTTCTCGACGTTCTGCAAGAACAACTGTTCGTTCTGCTACTACAGGCGAAGCAATTCCATCGACCGATACAGAAAGACCGCCGATGAGATCGTGTCGTTATCGGAAAGCCTTCAGGACAGCGGCGTGAATCTCGTGGACCTCACAATGGGCGAGGACCATAAGATGCATGCGGATAACTGCAGGGAACTTGTCGACCTTGTAAGAAAGGTCGATTCAGCGGTCTCGATCCCGATAATGCTTTCGCCGGGAGCGGTGGACGAATCATCGTTCGCGCCGTTCAGGGACGCGGGCGCGGATTGGTTCGCGTGCTATCAGGAGACGCATAACCGCAAGCTTTTCGCGGAACGCAGGATAGAGCAGGATTACGACCGCCGCTTCGATCAAAGGACGTGGGCCCGAAAGTACGGAATGCTGGCCGAGGACGGCATAATGGTGGGCATCGGAGAAACGTATGCGGACGTTGCCGATTCCATAGTACAAATGGGAAAGCAGGGATGCGAGCAGATACGCGTGATGACATTCGTTCCGCAGGAAGGGACACCGATGTCGTCGTCCGTGCAGAAGAGCCGCGAGGATGAGCTGAAAGTAATGGCAGTGATGAGGCTCGCGCATCCGGACAGGCTGATACCGGCAAGTTTGGACGTAGAGGGGATCGAAGGCCTGATACCGAGGATAAGGGCGGGCGCGAACATCGTAACGTCAATAGTCCCGCCGCACATGGACCTCGCCGGCGTTGCCCAAAAGGACCTCGATATAGACAGCGGCCGCAGGTTCATTGATAACGTGATCGAAATACTCGAGGCGGAAGGGTGCAGGGTAGGCTCCAACAACGAGTACGGAAACCTTCTGAATACGTTAAGGGGGCGTTCCGCGTGAAGATCGCAATAGTGGGCGGGGCGCTGCAAGGCACCGAAGCGGTATATCTGTCAAAGAAGGCCGGTTACGAGACGTTCGTCATAGACAGAAGGGATAACGCGCCCGCGTTATCGCTGGCGGATGAATACGCCGTTCTCGATCCGGAGTTCGATCAAAAAGATGCGATGAAAATATTCGGGGACTGCGATGCGGTGCTTCCCGCATGCGAGAACCTGTCGTTACTGCATGCGCTGACGGATATGATGAGGTCCTCGAAGATACCGCTGCTGTTCGACATGGACTCATACATCATCTCGTCATCCAAGGCCGCGTCCAACCAGATGATGCAGGCCGCAGGGATACCGTTGCCGAAGGACTGGCCGGAGTGCGGGTTCCCGGCCATCGTGAAACCGTCGGCGCAGAGCGGGAGCATAGGCGTAAGAGTGGCGTACAACGAGAATGATGTGAACGCGGGGCTTGAAGAGATAGCAAGATTGGGAGACCAGCCGGTGATACAGGAATTCGTGTCCGGCCCGTGCGTATCCATGGAGGTCATCGGCAACGGCCGCGAGTTCAGATCGTTCGTCACGACGGAGATCGTTCTCAGCGAGAACTACGATTGCAAGAGGGTGAGATGCTCCCCCGGGATACTCGGCCCGGAAAAGGAGGCGGAGTTCAGGAGGATCTCCGAAAGGACGGCCGAATACATGAATCTGAAAGCATTGATGGACCTGGAGGCGATCAATACGAAGAAAGGCCTCAGGGTATTGGAGATAGACGCCCGCATCCCGAGCCAGACGCCGGCGGCGGTCTTAGCGGCGACGGGCGTGAACATCGTCGAGGAACTCGTCAATTCACGTTTCGGGAAGTTCGGCGGTTCGATACGCGACGGCGCGTCGTCGTACGAGCACTTCCTGATCAAGGACAAAAAACTGATAACGTGCGGCGAAAAGGAATTCGCGCTCGTCGTCAGACCGAAGATAGAGAAAGGGCTCTTCGGTGCGGACGAGTTCATCTCGGATTTCCGCGCCGGGGCGAAGGAATGGAGGGGCACGATGATAAACGGTGCGAAAACCGACGCACAGATAGAAAAGAAGCGCGCCGGATGCATCGAATCGATAATGAGGGAATGCGGTTTGAAAGAGTTCGTTGACGGTTCGCCGGAGATGATGTGATGACAAGACTTACTGAAGAACTGATAAAGGATGTGCCGGAGGCGGTGAGTTCCCTCGATCTTGAGCTGGAGGCGAAGATAGGGATGAGGCTGAGGGAATTCGCATGCTATTCGATGGGCGTGAAGAAAGGCGAGATCGTTTTTGAGGACTACTCCGTTGCCATTGTGCCGGTGACGTCCGGACAGGGCGTGATCGGAGGGTTCTCGAAGTCGGTGGCCGCCGCGGCGGAATCGCTCGGAATGCATTCCTTCGTCACGAAGTTCTGCGACGTCATGGGGATCTCGGAAGCATTCTCATCGAACGCGGACATAATATTCATGGCCGACGATGACAGATTCATCGCGCTGAACACAAGGACGCGCTCATTCTCCGACAACATTTGGTCAACCGCCAAAGGGTACGTCACGGCGCTGAAGCTCGCGGACGGGGGCCTTGAGGGAAAAAGGGTGCTGGTCATCGGTGCCGGAAGAGTAGGCAGCGAGGCGGTGAAGATACTTCTGGGCGAAGGCGCATCGGTCGAGGTGACCGACATACTGCCGAGCAGGTCCCAAGATCTGGAGAAGAGGCACCGCGGAGTGAAGGCGAGGCCGAACGTCGAGGAGGCGATCGCAGACAACCGTTTGATACTGAACGCATCCCCCGGGCTGATCCCGGGAACGCTGATCCGGAAGGGCGCGGTGATATCGTCGCCCGGCGTCCCGTATGCGTTCGACGCCGAAGGCGAAAAGCGTGCAAAGGTGATAATACATGACGTTCTCAGTCTCGGCGTCGCCGTGATGGCGGCGGCGAGCGTGAGTTTATCTTTATTTAATATTCCCGCGTCAGGCGTGGTCGCGGAAAGGCTGGTGATAGAATGAGGTACGGAATAGCTTTGGACATAGGTACAAGCGGGTTGAGGTGCCAGGCGATCGATCTCGATACGAAAGAGACGATATCCACGGCAATGACGTCCCGCCACCCCGTTCCGGGGATGAATGTGATAGATCATGTGAACTTCGCGATGGACTCGGGCCAGGACGTGGCGAACGG
>JAIRTZ010000064.1 GCA_031254685.1 Methanomassiliicoccaceae archaeon | reverse complement strand
ATCCGTCATCCGATATGAAAGAATTGCGACCCGATGTATGGAAATGCCTGATGTGCCACCGCTGCTCAATGAACTGCCCCGAGGGGATAGACGTCGCGGGCGCCGTTCGGTCGCTGAGGCACGCGGCCGCCGCATCCGGCAATTCCCCGAAGCGGTTCAGGATGGCGAGCGAGACGCTCGTGAAAGAGGGACGCGCGTTCCCGATCAACGACGCAGTGAACAGGAAACGGAAGGACCTGGGACTCGATGAGATAAGTTATGACGGCGATTCGGTCGGCGAACTGAACAGGATAATATCGTCAACGGGGTTCCGCCATGAGTGATCTCGTTCTTTATCCCGGATGCCTCATACAGTCGAGGCTGCCGTTCCTGGAGGCGGCGTCAAGGTTCATTCTCAATAAACTGAACGTTGATATCGACGATATCGAAGGGTTCACGTGCTGCATGGAGCCGGTCGGTCTGAGGTCGCTCGGCCCGGACACGTGGCTGAACGTCGGCGCAAGGATACACTCGATAGCGTCGCAGAGGAAGATCCTGACACTGTGCGACGGATGCAGCATGTCGCTCGCGGAGGCCGGGAATGAACTCGCCCGCCGGAAGGGAAGGGAGGCCGTACGCGGAACGATGAACGATCTCGAACACCATGTGAGTGTGACCGACGTGATCGGAATGCTGGAGTTCCTGCACGGCAGACTCGGCGAGATAAAGAAAAAACTCGTTACGAAGATAGATTTCAAACTGGCCGTGTTCCCGGGCTGCCACTGCGAGGCAGCGTGTAAAATGAAAGGCCTGAACGCCGCGGACATGATATCCGACATCGTCAAAGCGCTGGGAGGGACCCCCGTGCGCGTAACCGACAGCCTTTGCTGCGGCGGAGGTCTCGCCGGCGTTGACACGGAGCTTGAACGGAAGGTGATGAACGAATCGATATCGTCGATAAAGGCCGCCGGCGCGATCGCCGTCATAACGTCATGCCCGTTCTGTTTCCTTCAGTTCGATCTCATCGGAAGGCAGACCACGCTCCACATCGCAGAACTGGTCGCATCGGGAATGGGATGGCAGGAGAACGCGCACCGCCACCACAGGACGAAATGATCATCTTATGTTCAATGAAAAATGGATTGCGCGCACGGAATGCGTCAGCGAGCCCATCGATATCACGTCGGCGACCTTCGCGTAATCGGCGGCGTTCTCTTTCGTGATATTCCCCGAGACCTCGATCGTTATGTCGTTGACCTTCCTGACGGCGTCCGCGATCTCCTTTGCCTTCGCGGGGCTTGCGTTGTCGATCATGATGATGTCGGCACCGCCCCTCGCCGCCGTCACGGCGTCGTCGACGTTCTCCACCTCGATCTCGACCTTCTTTGTGAACGACGCGGCCTTCAGCAGATCTATGACGTTCCTCATTCCGCCGGCCGCCTTGATGTGGTTGTCCTTGACCAGGACCATATCATCCAACCGGTATCTGTGCGGGTCCCCTCCGCCGAGCATTATCGCTTTTTTCTCGAAGGCCCTGAAGCCGGGCGTCGTCTTTCGCGTGCCGGCGATCCTGATGTTCTTGTTGTGCCTCCTGCACATCACGAGCACGTCATTCGTCGCGGTGGCGATGCCGCTCATCCGCATCATTATGTTCAGCACTGTTCTCTCAAGCGTTATGATATTCCTCAGCGGCCCCGAGACGGTCATCACGATCGTTCCTTTTTTGACGCGGTCGCCGTCGCAGACGCACGGTTCGCACTCCGCCGCGTATTCCTCGAATATCGCGACCGCCTCGTCAATGCCGGCGATGACCGCATCGTCCTGGCATACGATGTCCGCCTTCCCGTCTATATCGGGAACGAGGATATCGGTGGTGATGTCGCCGTATCCGATGTCCTCCTCAAGGAACTTTTCCAGATGTTCCATGCTCACACGTCCAGCGAGAACTCTTCCCCGAGCTTCGGCAGCATTACGTTATAATCCCCTTTGAGCTCGCTCTCGAACAGTTCGCGTGTATCCGAATGCATGAATATCACGTTCTTCGGGTCGCACTCGCGCACGAAGTCAAGTATCTGCTCATGGTCGGCGTGCGCCGAGAACTCGTATTTCTGCACTTCGCATTCTATCTTTATCGGCTCGCCGTCCATCATGACGCTGCCGCTGTCCATCAGCATCCTCCCGTTGGTGTCATCCGCCTGGTATCCGACGAGCAGCACCGCGTTCTTCGGGTTCTTTCCCAATTCCCTCAGGTATCCCAGGACCGGGCCTCCGTCAAGCATCCCGCCCGTCGTAACGATGACCTCGCCCTTCGCGGACAGCGACCTCATGTTGGGGTTGCGCACTTCCTGGAACACCCTTTTCGCGGCCTTGAATTTCTTGTAGTCAAGCAAATATTCGGGATAGTTCATGTACAGCCGCGATATGGAACGTCCCATGCCGTCCACCCACATGTCGTAGCCGGTGTTCCTGAGCATCATCATCATCTCCTGCGTTCTTCCGGTTGCGAAGCACGGTATGAGGACGCGCCCTCCCCTGTCGGTTACTTCCGCGACCTTGTCAAGGAACGCATCCTCCGTCTCCTTCCGCGGAGGGTGTATCCTGCCGCCGTACGTCCCTTCGACGAACAGGTTCTCGCAGTCCACCGGGCGGGCCGGCCCCACGAGCTTCGTGTTTATCGTATGAATATCGCCGGAATACACAGTGCTCGTATCGCCGATGATCTCGAACATCGCCGCACCCGGTATGTGACCGGCAGAGTGCAGAGGGATGTCAAGTTTGTTCAGCTCGATCGTATCCCCGAACGTCAGCGGGACGACGTTCTTCATCGTCCTGTCGATATCCCCTTTCGTGTACGGCAGCGGGTTATTCTCCGATTTCGCAATTTTAAGACTGTCGTTCATCATTATCTCGCCGACCTCTGCGGTCAGCGGCGTCGTGAACAGTTCACAGTTGTCGCGCCCGCATACCCTCGGCACCATTCCGCAGTGGTCAAGGTGGCTGTGTGTCAGGAACACATGGTTTATTCTCGGTGCCTCCAGCGGATATTCCGGCGGTTTTGTGGGCGCCATTCCGTATTCGAACAGCGACATCTTTCCGTCGCTTCCCTCCATCGTCATTCCCATGCGGCCTATGGCATCCGCTCCGCCCAGAAATCTGAATTTCATTTCCATTGAATATATCTCCTCGTCTGTGTTGTTTTTGCCTTTTTTAAAGGACTTTGTGAAAAGGGGCCGGCGGCCCCTTGTACAGGTATTTTGTGAAATGCGCACATGCTATGCGTACGCATTGTTAAAGGGCTCATTACGGACGCACGTATTTAATCTATTCGCAAATGGTGAAATATGCGTATGTGTCCGCGACGTCGCCTCACATAACTACGTATACATGGGCGACACGGTCAGATGGGCAGATATTTATTCAACATTTTTCATGAGGATACGCTCCCGCAGCCTCCAGAGCATGTACAGAGGAACATACATGACAATATCGCTCTTATCGTCCCGAGGGGAAGTTATCACAGCAGTTTCC
>JAIRTZ010000076.1 GCA_031254685.1 Methanomassiliicoccaceae archaeon | reverse complement strand
TGAAATTCTCGGGACGATGCAGATCGCTTCCGTAATGTCAATGACGCACGCGCAGTCATACGCGTTCCGCAAGTACAGAGAGATGTTCCCCTGAGGGCATCCGGCACGGTCGCACGTATTCGGCGCAGCCCCGGTCCGCAGCAATAATATGACCTGCTGGACGGTAAACTTTTGTAAGTCATTCAGATTACATTATATACTGCCGCTTTATTAGTGGTAAATTGATAAAATGGTAAAGATAACGCCGGATGCAGAAAAGTTCGTTTCGGAACTCCTTGAGAAGAACAAGAAGACAGGATACGGTGTGAAGATATACTTGGTCGGGACGGCATGTTCCGGGCCCCAGTTCGGCATGTCCTTCCAGGAGAAGGCCGCGGAGGGGGACCTTGTCGTGAAGCTGGAGAAGTTCTCATTGTTTTATGACAACGATACGGCGAAGGAATTGGACGAATGCGTCATCGAGTTCGTCAGCGACCCCAACTTCGGCACAGGTCTTACGATACACAACCCGAACATCAAAGGCTGTTCGTCGTGCGGAAGCACCTGCCGCTGAACCGTAAAAAAGGGATGTCCGCCGGAAAGTACTTTCGGTGACCTCCCTGTCAACTTTTTAAATATGTTTTGCATTTTGATATCATGGCAGCGTACGTCAGGCATCCGCGGATCGTTCCCGATACCGTCGAGGAGCGCGAATATCAGGTGCGCATGGCGGAAGGGTGCTGTAAGAATTCCACGCTGCTGATACTTCCCACCGGGATGGGAAAGACGATCGTTGCGTTATACGTCGCGGCGGACGTTCTCGAGAAGGGAAAGAAGGTGATGGTCCTGGCGCCGACAAAGCCTTTGGTGGACCAGCATCACGCAACGTTCTCGTCATTGCTCGTGAACACCAAGGTCGGTGTGATGACGGGCGAGCTCATTCCGGAGAAAAGGAAAAAAGTGCTCGCCGAGAATGATGTCACGATAGCCACGCCGCAGGCGGTGGCGAACGACCTTGAGAATAAATTATACGATCTGAAGGACTTCGGATTGGTGATATACGACGAGGCGCACCGCGGGACGGGCGAATATGCGTACGTGGCCGTGGCGAAGGAGTATCACAAACTGGCAATGGGGATGACCGCGTCCCCGGGAAGCGAGAGGGAACAGCTGGACGACATCTGCATCAATCTTGCGCTGAATAAGATAGACATGCGCTCCGAGGACGATCCGGACGTATCGCCGTATACGTACAACGTGACGATAAACAGGATCGAGCTCGATATACCGCAGGACCTCGCCGACATCATCACGCAATTGAACAGGATCCTTGACGATTACGTCGGCGAGCTCATTCACCTGAGGGCATTGGTGCCGTCCGAGAACATCACAACAAAAAAGTTGCTTCTCGCCGGGAAAACGTTGCAGTTCAGGCACAAGACCGGCGAGAGGTCGGCGATGCTCTTCAGGGCGCTGTCCGTACAGTCGATGGCGATGAAGATAAGCCACGCGCTCGTATTGGCGGAGACGCAGGGCGTGACGGTGCTGCGCACGTATCTCGATAAGATACACGAGGATTCGACGGACAAAAAGGGCGGAAAGGGAGCCAAAGAGATAGTCTCAAGGAAGGAGTACAAGGAGATCCGCAGGATCCTGGACACGACGAGAGTGGAACACCCGAAGGTATCGAGGGTGATGAGCCTCGTCAGCAAGGAGGTCAACTACAGGCCGGGCTCAAGGATAATGGTATTCTGCCATTACAGGAACACATGCGACCTCATGTTCGAGAAGCTGTCGGCGATAGAGGGCGTCTCCGTGGGAAAGCTGATCGGTCAGTCGGACGGAGGGCTCAAGCAGAGGGAGCAGACGGAACTGCTGCAGGCGTTCCGCGACGGCAGATATAACGTCATCGTCGCGACATCCGTCGGCGAGGAGGGGTTGGACGTCACCAGTACGGACCTGGTGATCTTTTACGAGAACGTCCCGTCGGAGATACGCACGATACAGAGAAGGGGACGCACGGGAAGGAAGAACGACGGCGTGATATACGTGCTGACCGCGAAAGGGACAAGGGACGAGGCGTTCGAGGAGGTCAGCAGGAACAAAGAGGAAAAGATGATCAAACGCCTGAAGAAGATGCGCGAGAGCATCCAGAGGGACCCCACGCCGAGACCGTCGCAGAAACGCATAGATAAGTTCGGCGATAAGTGAAGATACGAATATTGTTAAACGGGAACACGTATGACAGGGTATGTTATACTCCGACATCGCGGCCGTGTTCGATAAGATAGAGGGAACGGGCAGCCGATTGGAGATGACATCGATCCTTTCGGAGCTTTTCAAGACGCTGGACCCGAAGACGCTGCGCAGTGTCGTTTATCTGTCGCAGGGAAAATTACATCCGGACTTCTATCCGCAGAAGCTGGGAATGGCCGATAAGCTCGTCCTCAAGGCGATATCGTTAACGTCGGGGTTCAGCGAGGATCACGTAGAGAAACTGTCAATAAAGGAAGGCGATCCCGGAACGGCGGCCGAGATGCTCATCAAGGAGAAGAAACAG
>JAIRTZ010000043.1 GCA_031254685.1 Methanomassiliicoccaceae archaeon | reverse complement strand
TTGTGTCGGCCGCAGCACTGCCGTTCGCCGCCGTTCAGAGCGAGGCCGCGGACCCGGAACCGATCACCGTGTCCGGACGCGTCGTCGCGGGATTCGGCCTTGAGGGCCTCAGCGGCGTGCATGTCACCATAGACAGCGTAAGGTGGGACAACGTCACCGACGATGACGGGAATTATACTCTGGAATTCACCAAGGCCGTCGGTACCACATGCGTTATCCGTTTCGAATTGAAGGGGCATCTCGTGAAGGCCTTCTTCTATAACGGAGAACTCCTCGGCCGGAGCAGCACAGGATATGAGATAAACATTGACAGCACCGACATCGTACTGCCGGACGTCCTCATGGACGAGGCGTTCGGGACGCTGGAGGGAAAGGTCACATTCAAAGGCAGGGCGGTCTCCGGCGTAACGGTGGAAGTTCACGATCTGGACTCCGGGGAGCACACGATGAAGACGACCAACGACGCCGGATTGTATTCTTTCATACTTCCCGTCGGTGTCGACTATATCGTATCGATAAGCAGCCCGTACTACTATGCGGAGGACAAAGAGGTCGCCGTGGACGATCTCGACCCGGTGACCTGCGACTTCGAACTTGAGCAGAAGATCGTAGCGACATACCTGTTCAGCCTTGACTTCACGCATTCGATGATGCTCATCGGCGGCATCATCGGGTTGTTCCTGCTGATATTTGCGATATCCTACAGGATACACATAGGCAAACATCCCGAATCGTCGAAGATACACTCCGAGACCAAGAAAAAGGATCAGGAATGATACTTCTTTAACGTTCCGTTCACCTTTGACGCTACGTCATTGTAAATGCTGGAACCGTGCGCGTCCATCGCCACCGTCAGCGGGCCGAACCGTTCCGCTTCGAACTTCCACATCGCCTCCGCCATCCCGAGGTCCTCCCATTCGACGCCTTTCACCTCGTTTATGCATTCCGCCAGCGACACCGCCGCGCCGCCGATCGCGGCGAGATATACGCAGCCGTGCTCTTTCATCGCTTCGAGAACATCGCCGGACATCCCGCCCTTGCCTATCACCGCGCGGATACCGTAACGTGAGATCATCTCCGCCTCCAGCGAGTTCATGCGCGCGCTGGTGGTAGGACCGGCGGCGATCACCTTCCATTTGCTGTTCTCACGCTGCATTATCGGCCCGCAGTGGTACAGCGTCGCCCCTTTCAGTCCGTTGGGCGGTCTCGCATCCTTCTTCAGCGATAATGCACGCATGTGCATCTCGTCGCGGCCGGTCACTATCGTTCCGTCAATGAATACGACATCCCCTGCTTTCAGCGCTCTGACCGTCCTCTCATCCATCGGCGACGATATTGTTCTCACGGTATCACTTCTGCCTGTACTCCGCGCTCCCGTCCGCGCTTATTTTAACGGTCGCCCTTCTCGACGCCCAGCAGCTGATGTTCACCGCCGCCGGTAATGACGCGGTGTGGCAGCATTCGGTCATCACCCGTACTTTCAGAACGGTCGTATCGCCCCCGAGCCCCATCGGGCCGAGGCCGCTCGAGTTCAGTATCGTGAACAATTCCTCTTCCAGCTCTCTCTCGTCCTTATCATCATTTACCGAATCCGCGGGAACGAGCAGCGCCTCCTTGGACAGTTCCACGCATCTGTCCGCGGTGCCTCCGATGCCTATGCCGACGACCGTCGGCGGGCACGGCCGCCCGCCGGCCTCCAGTACCGCGGATATAACGAATTTTTTTATCCCGTCGATCCCGTCGGCGGGGTTGAGCATTGCGAGCCTCGTCATGTTCTCGGACCCGGCGCCCTTGGGGATCACCGTGATCTCCGTGAAATTGTCATCCGTCGGTCTGTAACGGATGATCGGCATCCCCTTACCGAGGTTGCCGCCGGGATTCTTCCTTGTTATCGGGTGGACCGTGTTCGGCCTCAGCGGTATCGTGTCCGTCGCCTTCCTCAGGCCGCTGCGTATCGCGTCCTCCGTTCCCGGGATTATTTTCCCGGTGACATAGAACACCGGTATCCCCGTGTCCTGGCACATCGGCCTTCCCGCGAACTCCGCCTTCTTCACGTTGTCCATTATCCCGCCGAGCTGTGACCGCGCGATATCATTCGTCTCCCACGCCGCGGCCGCCTCCAGCGCCCATCCGATGTCCTCCGGTAATTTCGTGTTCGCAAGCCGTAACAGATTCACGATGACGTCCTCAAGCGGTTCCGGGACCTTTATCATGTACGTACATACGCCACGTGTAAAAAAAAGGATGCGGTCCCGCCGCCGGTGCCGGCCGTCCCATACGCGCGGCCGGTTGCGGAACTCTCAGTTCCCTGCGGACGCGTCATCGTCCCTCTGCAGAAAGTCCTTCAGATGCACTCCTATCACGCCGCCGTCATTGCGCTCTGCGTATCTGTCCATCGATACCACGTATTTGGGAAAGTTATCCTTGATCTCTTTCAGCGGGGCGAATTCCCTTTCGTACACCCCGTCCGCGGAGAATTCCAGGCACACCTGCACATATATCTTCCTTCCGTCCGTTCTCTCGGCCACAAAATCGATCTCCCGCGTGCCGAGCTTTCCCACGTAAACGCTATATCCGCGCCTTACCAGTTCCATGTATACGATATTCTCCAAAATGCCCTGTATGTTGTCCGCTCTGAAATCGCGTACCGCATACTGCAGGCTCTGGTCGGTGAGATAGTATTTGTCGTTGGTCTCAAGCAGACGTTTGCCTTTCACATCGTAGCGCGGCGCGCGCATGATGAGGAAGCCTTCCTCCAGGTATCTCAGATAATTGACCACCGTCTCCGGGTCAGTTCCCTTCCGCCCCTGGCTTGTCAGATAGTTCAAGATGCGTGACGGGGATACCAGATTGCCGACGTTATCGTAAAGGAACGCAACGATCTTGTCCATCAGCTGCGGATTCTTCACCGAGTTCCTTTTTACGACGTCGCGGAACAGCGCGGTGCTGTGGATGTCGGTGACGATGTGCCTCGCGTCGTGCAGGGAGTAATCGAACATCGAGACCGGCGGAAAGCCGCCGAACCTGATGTACCCGTCGATGTCCGAATTGTTCCTGACCCCGCGTTCCTCCCTGAAAAGAATGAACTCTCTGAACGAGAGCGGGTATATGATGAAGTTGATCGTCCTGCCTCCGAGCAGCGTGGAATAATCGGTATCGAGCAATTTTGAGTTCGAGCCTGTGACATAGATGTCGGTGTTCATCAGCCTGATCGAATTCACTGCCTTTTCCCAGCCTTCGACCTCTTGAACTTCGTCCAAGAACACGTAATACCTTTTTTCGTCCTTGATGCGTTCTTCGACATACTTCGCCAGTTCGATGTAGCTCGTTATACCGAAGAAGTCCGACCTCTCAAAATTCATTTCGATGATGTGAGAGAGGTCCGTCCGTTCTGAGATCTCCTTCTGGATCATTTTCAGTATCCGGCTCTTTCCGCTGCGCCTTACGCCGACGATGACCTTGACGAACGGTCTGTCGATGAATCTCTTTATTTCATCCGCATACATCGGCCTGTCGATCAGGATATCGTCTTCGTTCATATGTCATCCATTCCGCAGTATGAATCGCATGTATTTAATATCGATGTAAAATATCGGTGTCACCCTTAACTTTTTGTTAAAATCAGTAAAGATTTCGGTGTCACCCTTAACTTTTTATCGAAATCATCAAAAAGTTCGGTGTCACCCTTAACTTTTTGATGTGTTGCCGCCGGCGGTCTCACGGCACAAAGAATACGACGCCGTCGATCTCCGCGACATCCGCCGTCTCGCCTATCTCCGCGCCGGCGGGTATTTTGATATCGACGGTCGAATAATTGGATGGGTGCAATATCTGTATCTCGTCCCCCGATCTGCTTACGACCGTCGCCTTCGTTATCTTGGTGTACGGTGTGTGCACACGGAGCGACGGCATCTGCGACCTTCGTATCGCCGTCTCGCGGAAGTCGCCCAGTCTGATCAGCTTCCCGTTGCCCTTGCCTATGCCGGCGAGCTTGTACGCTGTGTCCTCGAATATCACGACGTCGTTCAGATGATACTCGGGCATTCTCACGAGGTACGTCATCCTGTACATGTCGCCGCCCTCCTCCGTCTTCCCGATGAGCTTCGACGATTCTTTCGTCTCGGCGCCGTATGAGTCCCCGAGCTCTTTCGCAAGAGTTCTTCCGAGGGACGTTGACGACACGTACATGTCGACGCCGCCCTGGACCTCCTCCACTCTCGTCAAGAATATCCCGCGGTTCGATGATGACATATTCTCTATGCGGTCCCTTACGTAACGTACGGTCGCGTCCCTGATGCGGTCGTCGAGCTCCTTCGTCCCGGACCTTATCTGTATGGTCGCCTCGTAGTAGTTCCCCAGCTGTCTCGAGCATCTTTGGCATACGTTGTTCTTCAGTCTGACTATCGTTTCCGCGCATGCTCTTACCGTATGGCCGCGCAGCTTTCCCTCGACGTCGGCCTTCACCGTAAAATTACGAAGGTCCCTTTCCTCGGACATCACGCCGACACTGATCACACTCAGGCCGTCAACGGCGGAGATCGCGGATACCGCCGCGTCCTCCGCGGCCTCCTTCGCCGGCCTCGCGACCCAATGCCCGTTTATTCTGAATTCCTCGCAGTTGGCGCACCTCTCCACGTCGACGTGGTGCGGCATCGAGATCAATTGTTTACCGTTGAGGAAGCATTCCATGCAGAGGCCGTCGAACGTTTCCCCGTTCTTCCCGCATTTGACGCAGAACATCACATTATCACGGCCTGTGCGTGCTTCACCCCGCCGATGACGATCGTCGCGTCCTCCGATATGTGACCCATGGTCTGCGCTATCGTCACGGCACGTTCGCCGACCAGATTCATCACGGTGACGCTTCTCGTGCGCTCACGGAATGTATCCTCCGATACGAGCTCTCCGCCGTAGAACGTTTCCGATACTTTCAATCGCATCTCGCCGTCCGCGAATATCTTTCCCAGAAGATCCTCATCGCAGGCCGCCAATAACCGTTCCGAGCCGCGGACGTGTATCTTCACGTATATCATGATCCTCACTCACATCAGCCTGTACACGCCGAACGACGGGTTGTATATGTCGCCCTGTCTCATCAGCCTTTCCAGAACGGCGTCCATCTCTTCCTCTTTGATGAAGCCGATCACCTTGTTCATCAGTTCCTTTTTCGTTATGCCTTCCGAACTTCCGACCTCGTGGTCGCGTATCACTTCCTTGATCGTCTGCATGGCATCCTTCGTCTTCGCCGACGTTCCCGTCGCTATCGCGTCGATGTCCCATCTCGTCTTGTTCTCCCCTTCGCCGCCTAAGACCCTGTCAAGGAAATAGTGTATCAGTTTGATGGAACGTTCCGCGTCGTCCAACGTTACGGTCTCGCTCAGCCTCGCTTTTGCGGAGGCCTCCGCCAGACGTATGTACGCCTCCAGCTGCCTCGCCGTTATCGGAACGGTGTTGCTCTTGCCGCCGCCGGTCTTCCTTATCAGTAAGTAATTGCCGCGTATCCTGTCGAACGCCTCCTTGGACATCACGGGTATTATCTTCTTCTTGGCGTACGCGACGTATTTTCTTAACATTTCGACGTCGTATACGGGACGTATCTCCTCGGACTCGTCCGATATGTCCGCGGTCACGTCCTTTCCTGCGTCCGCCCTCTTTTTGACCTGCCCTCTGCGGTGCACCTTGAGTATGTGCTCCGTTATCCTTGTGTCCGATTCCGGTTCCGGCTTGTCGCGGAGGATGAACATCATATCGAATCTTGACATCAGCGCGGGCGGCAGGTCTATCTGGCTTCCGATGTCGGTGTCGTCGAATCTCCCCTTCTTCGGATTGGCTGCCGCAAGCATAGAACATCTGCATTGCAGCGCCGCCGTTATCCCCGCCTTGGCAACCGATATCCTTTGGGATTCCATCGCCTCGTGCAGCGACGATCGGTCCTGTTCCGACATCTTGTCCAATTCGTCTATGCATGCCAGTCCCATATCCGCCAGTACGAGCGCCCCCGCCTCCAGCGTCCATCTCCCGTCGCCGAAATCATCTTTCACGGCGGCCGCGGTGTTGTGCACCGCGAAACCGTTGCCGAGGAACGAGTGCGCCTGCTCCACGGTCAGATCGTAAACGAACTCCGGGAGGCCCTCGCGTATCACGTTGACGCGTTTCACCGCCACCGCCCTCATCAGCGTCTTCTCTTTGTCGGCGACCATCGCCAGGTCGCCGGGAACTATCTTTGATGACTCGGTCCAATCGAACTTTCCGCCGCTGCCGGCGAGTATCTTTGTTTCCGGCGTCAGGATAAGCGTATCGTTCTTCTCTGTGATGAGTTCCACAAGAAATGAAGGTGTCGCGATCTTCCACACGAACGATACGGGAAGCGCCCTCGGATATCCCTTTTCCGTTACCGAGACGACCATGTCGCCGGACACCGCCTGCCTCCATATCCCTTTCTTGTATTCCTCCGGCGAATTCATCCTGAATTCCGCGAATTCCTTTATCGTAACGTTCCCGTTCCCCGTGTTTATCACCGTGTCGCCGTGAACGCACAGTCCCGCGGCCGACGCGGACTTGCCGGACGCGTATATCCCGCGCGGCGCGACCGTGCTCATCTGCCTCAGCAGCTGGCTCTTCGCCGTTCCCGGGTCTCCGATCAGCAGTATGTGGATGTCGCCGCGTATCACCGTCCTGTCGTCCATTATCTTGTGCGTTCCGCCGAACAATTGCAATGCGATGGCTTCCTTCTCGTTGTCGAGCCCGTATATCGTGGGCGATATCGAACGGACCATGTTCTCAAAGAGATCGGGGTCCTCGGCCATCTCCAGTATCTTCTTCTCGTCGTCCTCGGTTATCACGATCTCGTCGTACTCATACTGTTCGAACTCCATGGAATGAACTTCGATGAAGATGTCGAACACCGCCGATTTCTCACGTTCGCCTTTCTGCACGGTGCGTATTATCCCGTTGAGCACCACCCTGTTCCCGGGGAACGTGGTACCGGCGATATCATCTTCCAGGAATCCGGAGATGCGTTCCGGCTGCGCCCCTCCCCTGAGCCCTTCCGGGCTTTCCTGAACCTCTATCTTCTGAGTGTCCATATACCGTGATTTTTCGCCCAGCAGGATGAACTGTGCGTTCGTTTTGCTGCAGCTTCCCTCTTTGCCGCTGCACGCGGACGGTTCCCGGAGCAGCGATCCGGTCTGGTCCACCCACATCTCCGCGCCGCAGCGCGCGCATTTGAAAACGGCCCCGGTCATCCTCGGTTTCACGGTGGTCGCTTTTCTTACGAGGCCTTCTATCGCCACGAACCTTCCCAGGTGCTTCGCCCTCAGTTCGCGGATGTCCACGCGCGCGTCCCTCGGAAGGCCAGTGATCCTCAGGTTCACGTTCCTTTTCCGTTCCTCGGATGACGGTAAAAGCGTCTTCAGTGCCTTCACGCCCTGCTGAAGGCACATATCCGGGTGATCTAACATGAACATGGCCATATCGGAATTGTATTCGTCTATGTCCGCGTAGGAAACATATATGCTTCTTTTGTCCGGATAGCTGTCGGCTATCTCGTTCAGCTTAAGCTGATACTTTTTAGAAAGGATGTCCTCCCATCCGGTTATTATCTCCTCGGCCTTGAAGTTCATGTTTCCCCCAGCCATACAGACCCACGACATATATGAAATGAACGCTTACAATATCTTCGAAAGGTCCGCGGACCTGCATTCGTCGTCCACCCACCATATCCATCCGCCGCGTTCCTCCGAGGCCTCGCCTTTAACGAACCCCCCCAGTTTCAGCTTTGTCAGCGTCTTTGCGAAATCATCCGGGCATTTGTAATTGAACATCGATTCCAAACGGTCCTCGATCTCCTTCGTTGTCAATCGGTCGTTACCGAAGACCAACCAGACGATACGCATTATATCTCCGAGCATCACGGCACGCTACGTGATGCGTACAATAAAAAGGTTCACATCATTCCTTTTGCGCTTCCAGATATTCGTTCTGTATGCTCACGACCTCTGTGCTGTCCTTTGCGTTCGAATAATCGCTCAGAAGATTCCCGTTCATACGTAAGAATTCGGCACCCCATCCGAACCTTTCCGCGAAACTTTCCGCCTGTTCCTTTTCGCCGAGTATCATCAGCGCCGCGACCACGGCCTCGGCGCTGTTCAGCTCCATCGGCCTTCCCCAGTTCACGGGATTGGCCGCTATGAGGAACGGAAGGGCGCGTTCGTTCATCCCCTTCGGTCTCGGGAATCCGTCAATGTTCGACCACGTCAGGTCCATGACGACGAGTGCGTTCCTCATCGCGTGCGCACGGTCCGCCGGCGACAGCGCGTACTCGGCGAACGGCGACAGTATCACCGAACCGCGGGGGATCTGCCTCACGGGAACTTCCTTGGCGAGACCGAACTTTATCATGCGTTTCGCGGTGCATTTCTTGGGATCGCACTGCCCTTCGTCGTGAACGAGGACGCGTATCATTTAATGACCAGCTTCTCAAGATCGTCAGGGGTTGCGAACGTCTCTTTGACCCAATCCCTCACCGCATTCGTTAAATTCATATAACAATCAGCAAGCTCCTTGTCATCCGTCGCCTTGAAATCCGCCTTTCCGCCGAGATCCTTCAGGATATGCTTTCCGTTGAACGGTATCACGCTGCGTATGCGTTCATACGTTTCTTTCTGCAGAAAGACGATGAAATCGTATTCTATCATAGTCTTCGCGTCGAATGACTTCGACGTCGCTCTCCGTATGTCGATGCCGTTCTGGTACAGGACGGATATCAGTTCGCAGTCGATGTGGTCATTCCTCGGCCCGGCGCTGCGCACCTCGTAAACGTCGCCGTAGAACTCAAGCAGGAAATGCTCGGCGATCTGCGACTGCAGGTCGTTCATCTCGTCCACGAACAATACCGCGACCTTGCTCTTATCCTGCTTCCTGATGATCTTCTTCCTTCCCAGCATCGCTATCGGATGCGAATCGTCTACCAAGGTTAAACGTTTCTCCTTCCGTCGGGCCCCTCACCTGATCTCTGATCACGGCGGATTCGCCGTAACAAGGATCTGCGTCATGCATCTTTTCTCAGACGCAAAAACTCAATTAAATGGGGCCATATCAATTATGACGCCGGCTCCGTCAAATTCTTTGTCCCGGTTCGGCTCAGCGGTTGTTCGCATAATGGAGCTGGGCCTCCGTAGATTTCAACGGCAATATTTCTATGATGTGCGACCGGCTCAATTTTGCCGATAGTGTCGGCAAAATGTTTCTATCGGCGAAACGCTCTGCGAAGAGCATCATACGGCGTAAATTATCATAGCTGAATGAACGCCCGTATCTTTCTGCCAATTGTAGCGATGGCGTCGCCACAATTCGTTTACCGTACTCGGATGTGATTTTTTCGTACGTATATTATGCACGTACGATCAGAATTCGGATTTTTTTACTTTCGGATCACTTTCGGCGGACCGTATGCGAACCGTTATTATGTCATACCGGCATGGACGTGCGCCACGATGATGATCGTTTTTGAGCTGATCGTGATGATAGACGGGCGAGCTGAGTGGCCTTTGACAAATACGGATATCGGGAAAGGTTTTAGATTCGTACCGTCATTGACCGGACATGAAACCGGTCCTGCAGGTCGCGCTCGATCTCATGCATTTGAAACGAAGCGTCGAGATCGCCCGTGAATCGGCCGCCGGGGGCGCCGATTGGATAGAGGTCGGAACGCCTCTGCTGAAGAGCGAGGGCGCTGAGGCGATACGCGCGATGCGCCGCGAGTTCCCTGGAAAGAAGATAGTCGCCGACACGAAGACAATGGACGTCGGTTCCTTCGAGGCGGAGATCGCCGCCAAGGCCGGCGCGGACATCGTCACCGTCATGGGCCTCGCCGATGATTCAACGATATCGGAAGCGGTGATCACCGCCGGGAAATACGGTGCGGAAATTATGATCGATATGCTGAACGTTCACGATATCGCTGAGCGTTCGAAGGCTGTTGAAAAACTCGGCGCATCGTACATATGTTTACACATGGGCATAGACCGGCAGATGCGCGGAAATGAGACGCCGATCGGCCTTCTGAAAAGTGTGGTATCATCTGTATCGATACCGGTGGCGGTCGCCGGCGGGATAACGGCGGAAACTGTCGCCGAATATGTGAAGGCGGGTGCGTCGGTGATCATCGTAGGAGGCGGGATCACCAAGACCGACGATGTCACGGGCGCGGCGAAGATGATGAAGAAGGCGATGTCCGGGATAAAGGTCAAGGGCGGCGTCTCGAAACGATACAGTGAAACGGAACTCTACGAGGCGTTCTCGCGCGTGTCCACGTCGAACATATCGGACGCGAACCATAAGCAGGGCGTGATCAAAGGATTGACGCCGCATCTGGCCCGCGGGCAGATGATCATCGGAAAGGCATTGACGGTGCAGACGGCGAACGGCGACTGGGCGAAGCCCGTAGAGGCGATCGACCGCGCGAATGACGGCGACGTGATCGTCGTTTCCGTCGGCGGCGGCGACGTTGCCGTATGGGGGGACCTCGCGAGCGAGTCCGCCAAAGTAATGGGCGTACGCGGCGTCGTGATCGACGGCGCGATACGCGACATCGACGATATCAGGACGATAGGTTTTCCCGCGTTCTCGAAACACGTGGTCCCGAACGCCGGCGAGCCGAAGGGATACGGCGGCATCGGCGTCGAAGTGACGATATGCAACCAAACTGTGCGGACGGGCGATTGGATCATAGGCGATGAGAACGG
>JAIRTZ010000129.1 GCA_031254685.1 Methanomassiliicoccaceae archaeon | reverse complement strand
AAAAGCGATCAGCATCACAGGAAAGAGGACCATAGCAGTGCTGGCCGCCGCCAAGGAGAAAAAAAAAAAAAAAAAGGGAAGGCTGAACGTCATGGATGAGCAGATAACGCTGCAGGACGGCATCTTCGTGACGGAGCATGATATAAATGAGGCCGCAAAGGCCATCGGAGCCATGCGGGCCGGCCATTTCACGCTGCTTGAGCACGCAGGCATCAAATTCTCCGAGCTTGACATAATGTACATGTCCGGAGCGACCGGTACGTACGTGGACGCCGAGAAGGCGAGACAGGTGGGGCTCGTACCGCCGACGTGCAAGAAGATGTACCAGATCGGCAACACGTCGTTGGCCATGGCCACGGACATATTGCGGAAACCGGAAATGCTTGACGAACTGCAGTCGATCGCCGACGGCATACGGTCGAATCACGTGATGTTCGCCACCGACAAGGTGTTCGAATCGATATACATCCAGGAGCTCGCGTATTGGAACGAGGGGATGCCGATGATGGCGTATAACCAGAACCTTCAGATGATGGGCATACAGCAGCTGCCGAAGGTCTCCGGAAGACCGGAGATATTCAGGATAGCGGAACGCGACATACCTGTGCTCGGAGACAAAGGCCTGACAATAATACGCGATATCGGAATGGAGCTGACCGGCAAATTCGACGGATGCGTCGGATGCCAGGCGTGCGTGAAGGAATGTCCCGAATCCGCGCTGAGCATGGATGAGGACAAGACAATGCGCGTGAAGACGAAGAAATGCCTGGGGACGTCATGCTACAGGTGCCAATTCAAATGTCCGAAGAAGGTGTACAAGTACGAGACGCTGAGACTGACCTCGTGATCAAACAACTCTCATCATGCGTTCGCGGGCATGCCTGAAGATCACTTTCCGGTATCCTTTCAGCTCTCTGTCCAGCTCAGGGTCCCCGGTGTCGACGCGCAGCTCGTCCAGATCGTTCAGTTTTGATATCCCTGATACGAGTATTATGTTATCTGTGCCGATCATTCTGATGACTTTCGGCGTGATCTCCCTGTTCCCGCGGCCGAGGAAGAATCCCTGTTTGCCGATGATCCCCAATATCAGCGCCCTTTTCTCATGCCTTCCCAGGACGGAGATCAATTCCTCTTCGTTGAGGTCGCGTCCGATCATCCTGCCGCCGAGGACCGCGTCGACGCCCAGTAACGTATGCGTGAACCCCAGCCTCTCCATGATACGCCCCGCGGTGTTCCCCGGGCCGATTATGTATAACGTATCGTCAGACATCGCCGTCACCATATATTCGGCAACTTCGTCAGCTTCGTCCTCCTCGTCGCCTCCCTCGTACACCCCCTTGCACGATTGCACAAGCGCCGGGACGTACGGGACGGTCATATGACCGTAAAGCTTCGCCGAAAGTATCCCCTTGCGGTGGTCCTCCTCGTTAATATCCATGACCTCGCGCTGCGTCAGCTTGGCGGTGCCGTTAAGGAACGCGTTAACGATCTCGGGAACGCTCTCGGGCACCGCCGCGAATACGGACGAGTACATCTTCACGCCCGCGGGTATCCCCAGCACAGGGACGGTGTCCCCGACCGCATCGAGAACGTCTCTGGCGGTGCCGTCGCCGCCGCAGAACAGTATCAGATTGCAGTCCCTGGCCATAAGCTTCGCGGCGTTCCTGGTGTCATCCGCGCCGGTCTCCGCCGGTGCCGTCGCTATCGTGATGTGAGAGATGCCCAGATCATTCAGGGTCTCGCTCCCCATGTTCCCCACCGATACGAAAACGATGTCGTTGCGCATGCCCGATAATGCCCTGGCGGCGATCAGGTGCGATGTCCTCGCTGCCCCGAGTTCCGCCGCCGCGATGTGCGCGCCGCCGTCGGTCCCCTTGAGGCCGACCGGGCCGCCCATGCCCGCGATTGGATTTATGATGAGTCCGACACGCACACCCTGTGATAGCATGACGAGTATCTAAAAGTAATGAGGAATTGTTGGGACGGCCGAGGCCGCCCCGGGGGGAGAATTTTTGATCGTTAAAGGAGGTTTGGCGGGCCGAGGCCCGCCGTTGGGGGAGAATTTTTGATCGTTAAAGGAGGTTTGGCGGGCCGAGGCCCGCCGTTGGGGGAGAATTTTTCATCGTGATGTCGTCAGGCTGTACGCGAATTCCGGGAGCTGGTGCGAATGGTAGCTCTCTTCTATCATGTCGTCTATCATGCCCAACTGGTCCATCATCGCCTCCGATATCTTTCTCTTCTGTTCGGCGATGAAGTTGACTATCGATTCGTTGACCAGCTCGAACGCCTCGTCCATGGTGACGTTCGGCGCGTTCTCCGCGATCTTGTCGTTCTCTATGATCACCGTCATGGGGCAAATGGCGGATATCTTCGATATCCCTTCCTTCGCGACCCTCACGCGCTGTGTCTCGAACGAGAACGGTTTTACTGCTATCGTCATTGTTATCAGGTCCAGCGAATGTGCTATCGCGGCGACCACAGGTGTCACGCCTGTTCCGGTACCGCCTCCCATCCCGGCGATAATGAACACGGTGTCGTGATCTTTGAGAGCGTCCCTGATCTCTTCCATGTGGGCCTTTGCGCACCGCTCGCCCAGCAAAGTGTCACCTTTGGCTCCCTCGCCTTTCGTGACGTCCCTGCATAGGCAGACCTTTCTGTCGGCGCTTGTCCTTTTCAGCGAATCCTTATCTGTGTTTATGGCGACGGTATCGATGGATCCGTCCGCCCAGTATATGTCGTCCACGATGTTGCATCCGGCACCGCCGATGCCAACGACGACTATGCGCGGCTCTATTGCCGGCATCATGCGTATTGTCTGTGTTTCCGTTTCCATTTCCATCCCTTCATGTTTTTTCACAGATAAGCGGGGCCGTGGCCCCGCAGATCCGAGCATCCCATCCCATTCTGTCTGTTGTTTTACAGTTTCATCTGCTGCGCCGTCTTGAAGATGTCCGCGAATTCTTCCGGAGTTGCCTTCGGAATTATCTTTTCGGTGACACACATCCTGACGAACTCTTCCTCATTAAGGCACATCCCGCGTTCCTTAATGACGTTGAGCGCAGCCAATTCCACCGGGTTGAAGCGGACGTAAAGTCCGGCTTCTTTCTTGTCTGATACGGAAATACATGTTGCATCCCTCTTCATGTACTCCCTTAAGGCGGTCCTTATGAATTGCGATCTGGTCCCGAGTTCGGGGTGCTCCTCCAAGTAATCGTCCATTACCTGAACGTCACTTGGTCCCATCCGGAGCGTTATCCTTTCGTCATCCATCGTTTTCACCTTAATCAGTTGTTTGTAGAGTTTCCCATCCCACTCTGAAAAGTACAATACATTGGGGGTATATAAATCTGTCGGACAAAGTCCTATTTCGCATGACATCCCGTCCGACACACAGAAAACACATGTGTGCGCGGGCGTTCTTGTCTTTGATTCCATATAATTAAATAACTATATAATAAGGATGCATATCCGGTGAACGACCGTACGGTGCATGATAATGGAGTCTAGCTACAGGGAAATGGAGGAGAAGTGGCAGCGGAAGTGGTCCGAGAGAGGACTGGACATATCCGAGCCGGACGGAAGGCCGAAGTTCATGCTCATATTCGCATATCCCGGCGTTTCGGGATACCTGCACGTCGGACATATGCGCGGGTACACGTACGCGGACGCGATCGGACGGTACAAACGCATGACAGGTCACAACGTTCTGTTCCCCGTGGGCACGCATGCGACCGGGAACGGTGCCGTAACGTTAGCGAACAAGATCGCAAAGAATGACAGGGACATGATAGACTACCTGGTACGCAACGGATGCCCTCCCGATAAACTTGAGGAACTTAAGGACCCGTTGTCGCTGGTATGGTTCTTCAATGACGTTTATGTGAACGAGTACTGGAAAAGATTCGGCTTCCTGTCGGACTGGAGACGCTTCACGTGCACCCTGTACGATGATTACGCAAGGTTCATGCAATGGCAGTTCAAGAAACTGAACGAAGTGGGGCTCCTGATCCAAAAACCGTACTTCATGCCCGCGTGCACCCAATGCGGACCGGTGGCGGTGGATCCGTCGGAATCCGACATCGCGAAGGGGGGCAACGCGGAGACGCAGGAGTACACGCTGCTGAAGTTCAGATATAACGACATGTACCTTGTGGCCGCCACCCTCAGACCCGAGACGGTGTACGGACAGGTGAACTTCTGGGTGAACCCAGACGTCGAATACGTGAAATTAAAGAAGGACAACGAAACGTGGGTCGTATCCCCGGCGGCCGCCAGAAAGCTCGCGTACCAGAAGGACGGATGCGTGGTGATCGGAAAGATCAGCGGAAAGGATATGGTCGGATGGATGTGCGAGGCGCCGATGATCC